>CAJFPG010000169.1 GCA_904398665.1 Candidatus Geddesella stercoravicola
AGCGACAAATTTCCGTATATTCGTCCTATCGGGCTGTCATAATAAACCTCGCCGAGTCCTTGATTATAAAATAAAGAAGATATATCCGCTCTCCAATCGCAAATATAAACGTCAGAATTATCGTCATCAATAAAAGATGCTTGACCTATATAAAATTTTTCCGTTTCTCCCCCGCCTTCCGCGAAATCTATTCTGGCGAAATACGGATTTTTTTTCTGACGAGCAAGTCGCTCTGACTGAGATTGAAGTTTTTCAAATCTTGCCGTATCATTCTGCTCGTTTTGAGTAATTTGCATTACTTCCTGCATTTCTGTGGCGGGATTAAGAGCTCCTCGAGAAAAATCCTCCCATATTCTTGAACGTTGAGCTATTATTTGGGATTTTAAATCGGAAGACGTCACTGTGTTTTTAGAAAGATATTCGTTTATTTTATCCACAATAAAACGAAGATGTTCTTTCTCGCGGATAAATTCTTTCTCTTCCAAATTGATCCCTCCCAAAAAATAAACTGATTAATTATATCACAATTATCAATATAAGTCAAGATATTTTAATATTTACGTTTATTTTGTTTAAAATAATACCCGCAAAGACAAATGATAAAAAAGATATTTAGCCGAATCGAAAAAATTTATATTAAGTAGGGAGGAAATATTATGGGAAATAATAAAAAAAATTATGAAATAAGAAAAAAATACTGTCCAGCAATGAGGCAAAATGTTATTTTCAAAGTATTCGAAAGTGACGACATAAAAAAAGAAGAGTGTATTAACATGAAAATTTGCGGTGAAAATGGAGGCTGTAAAAATTCTTATATAAATATAAACTCAAATCCAAACTAATGCTCATATAATTTCTTACATCATATTCTAATCAAAAAAACAAAAATTAAACGTTAAAGATATGAACTAAATTTCAAAAATTTTAAATATAAAAAATCCCCCTCAAAATAAAAAACTTTCAAAAGGGGATTTTTTATTGTTTAAACATTTTATATAAGCATTTTTAAAATCTTTATATAAATATTACCATACTTAAAACAAAAAAAGTCAAATATGAAAATCTATAAAATAAGAAATTCTAAAAAACTCATAAAAAGTATGTAACAGTTATCTAATTATCTTATCAAATATATTAATTAGACATTTTTGATTATTTTTTATATAGAGGTCCGAAGTTCTGACAAGCTCTGAAATCCTGACCCTCTTTATCCATACCGAAAGCATTCCACGCCGCCGGTCTGAATATATCCTCTTCCGGAACATTATGCATACAAACGGGAATTCTCAACATGGAGCAAAGAGTTATAAGATCCGCTCCTATATGACCATAAGAAATAGCCCCGTGATTCGCGCCCCAATTGTTCATTACGTCGTAAGCCGATTTAAACGCTCCGTGCCCGGTAGTTCTTGGGGTAAACCAAGTGCATGGCCAAGTAGGATTAGTTCTCTCCATCAAAGTATCGGTAACCTCGTCGGGAAGATTGACAGTCCAGCCTTCGGCTATTTGCAAAACAGGTCCCAGTCCTTTCACGAGATTCAAACGAATCATCGTGGCCGGCATCTCCGCTCTTGTGACAAAATGACTCGAATACCCGCCGCCGCGGAAATTATCAAACCCGGCTTCGCACCAAACGGTAGCGTCGGTCATCTTCTTGATATCTTCATCCGTAACTTCCCACCATTTTTTCATCAAATGATTTCCGTTTTCGTCTATTGCCTCGCCGCAGGCGTCAAGACAGGCGGCGCCGGAATTAAGAAGATGTATAATTCCTCCGTTTTCTTTCGCTTTCCCTTCAAGATCGTACCCAGTAACTCGCTTTGTAGCCTCGGGGGACCAAAACGTGCGAACATCGGCAAAGATTTGAGCCCTATTTGTCAAAAGCTTCATAAAGAGCATTCCAAGCCCGTTAAGAATATCGTTTTCAGTAGCGAGAATATAAGGCTCGCGAGCTCCGTTATGGTCAAAAGTCGAGTTTAACAGAGCCTCCGGATAATCGCAGTTCGGCCAATGATCGGTCCACTGACGCTGTCCCTGGAAACCAGCGGCGATAGCGTTATGACCTACCATTTCCTCCTCAAAACCTTCGGGAAGATCCGGATTGCCGTTCATTAAATCTTTAATGATACAATACATTTTTACGACAAATTCCCATTGTTTATCTTTTTGCTCGCGGGTAAAACGAACAAAATCAGGATTGTCGTCCCTACCCTCTTTGCAGTACTTTTTAGCCCATGCCAAAGCTTTTTTATATTCTTCCTCGTTATAAATACCCTCTTCCATTCGACGAAGTATCTCAACTTCGTCAATAGATTCTACTCTCATACCGAGATAGTCCTCTAAAAAAGCCTGATCCATAATAGATCCGCCTATACCCATAGTTACAGAACCTATTTGAAGATAAGATTTACCTCTCATCGTAGCGACGGCAATCGCCGCTCTTCCAAAACGGAGAAGTTTTTCTTTCACATCTTCCGGAATATTCGTGACGTCGCCTATATCCTGAACTTCATGTCCGTAAATACCGAAGGCAGGAAGGCCTTTCTGAGCGTGAGTCGCGAGAACAGACGCGAGATATACAGCGCCGGGTCTTTCGGTTCCGTTAAATCCCCATACTGCTTTAATGGTATGAGGATCCATATCCATGGTCTCAGAGCCATAACACCAGCAAGGAGTAACCGTCAAAGTAATATCTACGCCTTCTCTGCGGAATTTATCGGCACACGCCGCTGATTCGGGAACTCTTCCGATGGTTGTGTCTGAAATTATAACTTTTACGGGTTCTCCGTTTGAGTATGTTAAATTTTCCTCAAAGAATTTTTTAGCCGCGAGAGCCATTCCCATGGTTTGCTCTTCCAGACTTTCACGCAATTTCATCGGGCCTCTCCGACCGTCTATTGTGGGACGTATGCCTATAACTGGCATTTTACCGCAATATCTGGATTTTTTTTCTGACATTGTCTGTTCCTCCTCATAAATTATTTTTTTCTTTTAACATATCGATTATATAAATCTTTTCTCCGCTCTTTGGTAATCGATAAAGACTGCTCGAGTCTCCATTTTTTTATATTGGCCTCATGTCCTGAAAGTAAAACATCCGGAACTTTTATTCCGTTATAATCGGCTGGTCGGGTATATTGCGGGTACTCTAAAAGACCGCTGGCGATACTCTCGTCTTCATAACATTCTTTTTCCGAAAGAACTCCATCTACCATTCTCGCCACACAATCAACCAAAACCATAGCCCCAAGTTCTCCGCCGGACAGAACGTAATCTCCGATAGAAATCTCCTCATCGACTATCAAATCTATCGCTCTTTGATCAACGCCCTCGTAATGCCCGCAAAGCAAAGTTATATTTCTTTTCGATAATAACTTTTTAGCTCGAGTTTGAGTCAGCTTTTTTCCTTTTGGAGACATATAGATGCAATATGTATCGGGAACTCTTTTTTTTATGTCATTATAACATAAAAGTATGGGTTCTACCTGCATTACCATACCCACGCCCCCGCCATACGGGTAATCGTCTACATGACGGTGTTTATCTTTCGCGTAATTACGTATATCATGACACTCAATTTCTATAATTCCCTTAGAACGAGCGCGGCCGATAACGCTTGAAGACAAAAAAGCGTCGACTTCTCCCGGAAAAAGCGTCATTATATCGAATCTCATAAGTCAAAAAGCCCCTCAAGCGGTCTCACGGTCATAACTTTATTATCGATATCAGTTTTAATTATACAATCTTTAATCGCCGGGATATATCGTTTTATCGATTTCCCGTCCGCGATCTCTGAAATCTCATAGACATCGTTAGCCCCCGGTTGAAATATATCTGTAATTTTACCGTAACAAACTCCCGTGTCAGCATCGTATACGACCATTCCCAGCAAATCTCTTAAAAAATATTCTCCATCATCAAGCTTAAACAACGAGGCGTCGACCTTTACAATTTTGTTTCTGAGTTTTTCAGAGTCTTTAACAGAATCAATTCCTTTAAATTTTACTATCAGCATATCTTTATGAACCCTGATACTTTCAACAGAATATGACTCTCCGTCGATAAAGAACTCTTCAAATTCCAAAAGTCGCGACAAATCCGAGGTCCAGGGATATATTTTCACTTCTCCCCTGACCCCGTGAGTATTAACAATCTTGCCGGTTTCAATTAAATCCATAATAATATTTCTATCAAAAAATACGAAAAGGGAGCGCCGACCGAAATTTCGGACAACGCTCAGCAATTATAAAATATCTATATTTATACGTTTGCCTTCTCTGTAAGCAGCCGCTTTGACAATACAGCGCAAAGCTTTCGCGACCTTGCCCTGTTTCCCTATTACGAAACCTTTGTCCTCTTCCGCGACAGTTACGTTATAGACTGTGATATCGTCTCTCATTTCTCCCTCTTCGACTTTTACCTCGTCAGGATTTTTGACTAAACGTTTAACGATATAAAGAATCAAATCTTCCATAATTAAATTCATCCTTTCTTAAAATAAGATAAATTCCATTGTACCGCATGGCAGGGTCAAACAACAAAGCCGCCATGTCGGTGGAAATTAATAATTAAAGAACACCGTTTTCTTTAAAAAGTCTTTTTACCACATCTGTGGGCTGAGCTCCGTTTTTGAGCCATTTTTTCGCTTTTTCTCCATCGATATTAACCGCAGACGGTTCGGAAAGAGGATTGTAAGTGCCTATTTCCTCAATAAATCTGCCGTCTCTCGGATAACGAGAATCAGCCACGACCACACGATAAAAAGGCGCCTTTTTGGAACCCATTCTGCGTAATCTAATTTTTACTGACATTTTTTTCACCTCTGATATTTTAATTATATATAAAACGGAATTACCGTCTCATAGCTTAATTTTATTAATTTTATTATTTTTAATTTTATAATATTTTTTATATTTTCTATATTTTCTGTCTTTTTATTATTTCTTCTTTTTTCTTTTCTTTTTTGTGGCTCGGCGAACTACTGACGAAAAACCCGGAACTCTTTTCATCATCGTCTTCATCTGTTCAAAAGATTTAAGAAGTCTATTCACATCCTCAACCCGCAGCCCGCAGCCCGCGGCTATTCTTTTCTTGCGTGACGCGTTTATAATCTCGGGGTTCTCCCTTTCATGCCCGGTCATTGAAAGAATAATAGCTTCAGTATGGGAAATTTGCTTTTCGTCTATTTCCGCCCCCCTTAAAGCTTGTTTATTCACTCCCGGAAGCATGCCTATAATTTGTTCGAGAGGCCCCATATTTTTAAGTTGCCTCATATTATCGAGAAAATCATTCAGATCCATCTTATTTTCTCTGATTTTCTCCTCAAGAGCTCTCGCTTTTTTCTCGTCGTATGATTGCTCCGCTTTCTCTATAAGAGAAAGAACGTCTCCCATACCTAAAATCCTGGACGCCATTCGGTCGGGATGAAACGGCTCGATATCTCCGAGCTTTTCCCCTGTGCCTATAAATTTTATAGGTTTACCGGTAACATATTTAACCGACAGAGCGGCTCCTCCCCTTGTATCACCGTCCGTTTTAGTAAGAAGAACCCCTGTGATATCAAGAGCCTCATCAAAAGATTTAGCGACGTTCACGGCGTCCTGCCCTGTCATAGCGTCGACAGTGAGAATAATCTCCCGAGGTTCTACCGCCGCCTTTATATTTCTTAGCTCTGTCATAAGAATTTCGTCTATATGAAGACGCCCCGCCGTGTCGATGAAAACCATGTCATATCCGTGATCTTTCGCGTAAGACACAGAATTTTTCGCTATTGTTACAGGATCTGTGCCTTCCGGCATCGTAAATACCGGAACTCCCGCTTTTTCTCCCATAACTTGAAGCTGCAAAATCGCGGCCGGTCTATATATATCGCAGGCGACAAGCAGCGGACGTTTTCCCATATTTTTAAAATATAACGCGAATTTAGCGGCATGAGTGGTTTTACCCGCGCCTTGAAGCCCGCAAAGCATTACCACGGTAGGAGGCTTTGATGAAAACCGTATTTTATCATTTTCCCCGCCCATAAATGAAGTCAATTCCTCGTTGACTATTTTAATGACCTGCTGAGCGGGAGTAAGACTTTCCAAAACGTCGGCGCCAAGAGCCCTCTCCGACACCTGAGCCACAAAATCTTTGGCGACTTTATAATTTACGTCAGCTGACAGGAGAGCCATTCTAATTTCCCTCATGACCTCTTTAACGTCAGCTTCCGAAAGTTTTCCGCGGGACCTGAGTTTTTTAAATATATTTCCGAGTTTTTCGGAAAGGCTGTCAAAAGCCATTTCAAAAATCTCCTTTAATCGTTAAGTATAGAATCAAAATCAGCGAGTATTTTTTCCAAATCTTTTATTATTTCCGCCGGAAGAAATTTTCTTTGAGCATAATCTTTTATTTCCGTCAGAGAAGAGTAAGCAAACGAGATTTTATCATTTATATCGGAAAGTTTTCCAACCATATTAAGATTTTTTTCAAGATTAAGAAGTAACTTTTCCCCACGCTTGATGTTATCCCAGACGCCTTGACGGGTTATGCCTGTTTGTTCGGAAATTTCCGAGAGAGTCAAATCATCCTGAAAATAAAGATCCATCGCGGCGTACTGTTTCTCTGTCAATATTTTACCGTAACAATCAAGTAAAAGCGCCATTTTCGCGCGATCTTGTCCTGACGAGGTATCCACCGTTCTCATCTTGATATATCCCCTTTGCCAAAAGCTCTGTAAAGCACAACATCTTTACACAGGTGATATTATACCACATTTTCGCGATTTGTCAAGAGTTTTTTTGTATTTTTTTCTTATTTCGAAAAAATTTAAAAAAATAAAAGATTACATAAAAGATTACAAAGATATAAAACGCATATAAAAATCAAACAACAACTATTTATACACACTTAAAAAATCCCGACATATAATGATAATGCAAATATCTTAAACAAAAAAACACGAAAGGAGATAACCGCCACGCGGTTCGTCAACAGAAATGCCAGACAGAAACAATAATTGCAATAATAACTTACGTGAATCCGTGTGTATAGACGTAAAAAGAGTATACGATTGCTGCAAAGACAGAGATTGTGTAGCAGACGCGAGAGTATATTTTTCGGCTGAAGATCAAGCGATACTTGATTCCGCGATAAGCGTCAAACCCTTATCCGCCGATATCGTCTTTACATTTATAGATGTTGAACCAATGCAGTTCAATAGGGGATTTTATACAGTAGACGTCAGATTCTTTATAAGAAGCAGCTACGACGCTTATACCGGAGTAAACCGTCCGCAAAGAATAGAAGGGCTTACCGTATTCGATAAGAAGGCCATATTGTTCGGGAGCGAAGGAAACGCAAAAACATACTCTTCGCTTTATCTCGAAAATTCTTACGATATTCCGCTTCCCGTCGGGAGCAACATGCCTATTGCGGCGGTAGAAGTCCTGGACCCGATTTTATTATCGACTCAGCTCACAGACTGCACAAATAACTGTTGCTGCTGTTGCTGCGACGTCAATACTCTTCCGGGCAATATTATAAACGCCTTTAACGGGCTTGTAGATCCGGCTACCGGAAAACGTCTTTATACGACGTTCGGAATCTTCTCAATAATCAGAATAATGAGAAACGTACAAATAATAGTACCGTCATACGATTTTTGCATTCCTGAAAAAGAGTGCTGCGGTCCCGCGGAAGACGATCCTTGCAGTTTGTTTTATAAAATGTGCTTCCCGGTCGAGGAATTCTTCCCCCCGAAATTGTCAGATTTTGACAACTGCAACAACTAATTCAAAAAAACAAGATATCTGCGTTTTACATCAAATGAGACGTCGAGAAACCATCGAAAAGACAGTTTTGTTCCACGCCTCAATAAAACAAGAGCTCCGGAAACACTTTTTGTTATCTCCGGAGCTCTTGTGTCATAAAGAACTCATTTTGAATATATCAACATAAATTAAAATAAATAAAAAAAACTATTCATAAATAAATCATTTTTACAAAACAAATAATTATTATTGTAAATATAATTTACATTAAAAATAAATAACATAATATAATATGTCGCGTAAATTTATATATATTAAAATTTATATATATTTATATATTAATAGAAATATGGCTTAAATAAAAATATTTATTAGGTTATAAATCCATAAAAAATATTATCTAATTTATATATGTTTATAAAAAATTATATTTAAATTCCGCTACAATTTATTACTTAACTATAAAACATACAATAAAATAAAACATATAATAAAAAATACAAAAACAACCCGTAAAGCATAATTAAATATAACAAAATAACGAATATATAATCATGAAAAATCTTTTTTATCAAGAGGAAATACAACAGTGACGACAGTTCCCTCTCCCGGTTTACTCTCGATATTTATTTGGCCGTTAAGATACCCGACCGAATGTTTTACGATTGAAAGACCCAGACCGGTTCCTCCGGTTTCTTTCGAATGACTTTTATCAACCCTGTAAAATCTTTCAAAAACACGGTCAATATCTTCCGGGGGGATACCTATACCGGTATCGGAAACAGAAATTATCGCGTTATTTAAATCAGAATAAACCCGCAATTCCACTTTCCCGTTTTCCTTATTGTATTTTATAGCGTTGTCGCACAGATTATATATGATTTCAAATATAAGCTGTCTTACGCCACGAATCTTGATATGCTCCCCTGAAAGTAAGAACTCGATATTTCTTTTTTTAGCCGAATGGTTAAGAATCTCTCTTACATCTTCCGCCGATACAAAAATATCGACAATTTCCTCCGGAAGAGACCTTTCCTCATCGAGTTGGGACAACTTAATTATATCGTTTATAAGACTCAAAAGCCTCGAAGCCTCCGCTCTGATATGTCCGACAAATCTTGGGATGTCATCAGGCTTTACCATGCCGTTTTCCATAAGTTCCGCGCTTCCGATTATCGATTGCAGAGGGGTTTTAAGCTCATGAGAAACATTCGCGGTAAATTCCCGTCTCAAAGTCTCGGCCCGATTTTTATCTGTAATATCGATAAGAAGCAAAACGGACCCGACAAAGTCTTCTCCGTTTTCAATCCGACTCGCCCTAAAAAGATAATCTCTGCCTTTTATGGATATTTTAGTCTCGGAATATCCATCTCTCGTGGATTTAGCAAGTGTTTTAGTAACCTCCGGATTTCGCTCGATAGTTAAAAAATCTTTTCCTATACAGCTTTTATCCGCAGTAAACAACTTTTCCGCAGAAGAATTTATACTTATTATTACTCCCTTCTCATTTAGTAAGACAAGCCCTTCGCTCATGTTCTCGGTAATCGCCAAAAATTCGTTCGAACTATTTTTTAATGATATCATTTGTTCCTTAATCTTTTTATTTTGAAAATCCATATGTCTCAACATTGGAATAAATTCATCATAGACATCATTTTCAAGCGGGTTTTCAAATGAAAGCTCGTTTAAGGGCTTAACTATACTTTTCGAGAGTTTAACCGCCAAAACAACCGCCAAAACAACAGTAAGAAGAAAAACGATAATAAAAGGATAGAACATTCCGGCGGCGATACTAAAAACAGAGGCGTGACTCACGGCAATCCTGAGAACAGAAGAATCGGATAATCTTTTCGCCAGATATAAAGTTTCTTCTGTCAATACGCCGGAGTATCGAGAGCTTTCCCCTTCTCCCGTCTCCATAGCTTCCCTTATTTCCTCTCTGTCAGAATGATTTTCCAACGTAGAGACATCCGCCATATTATCATATAATACGGTTCCGTCGCTTTGAATGAGAGTCAGTCTGTAATTTTCTCCATCGAGGCCTTCAAGATAAGATATCCCTGAAAGTTCCACTCCTTGGACGGCAAAATTCAGCTGGGACTCCATCTGAGCCAGCTGCAACGATGAAAAATATCTATAAAGAGAGTCCATAATAGTCACAAAGCTTGCGATCAGAACAATTCCGGCCACCAATAATATTGACCAGAATATCTTTTTGGTCATTGAATATCCTCCATCCGATATCCTATATTGACAACAGTTTTTATCATTG
>CAJFPG010000170.1 GCA_904398665.1 Candidatus Geddesella stercoravicola
CATACCATTTGCGTTCGATATTGCCGGGATTCGCCATAAATGTCGACATTATTATTTCCTCCGTATTATATTATATTTTTGCAACGAATATATTGTATCATAAATTTTTGCCGATGTCAAGACCCGATTTTGATTTTTCACATAATTTAATTCCAGCACTTTAATTTTCTTTAATTTTCTTCGTTTTTCTCAATTTTACTACATTCGAAATCAAAAAAATTCAAAATTACAAAAAATAAATTTTCTTGTAATTTTTAAATAAATACGATTTATGAAAAAAAAAAAAAAAATAAAACGTTTAATCAAATAAAAAGAATTTAATAAACTTGAAGAAAGCAATAAATATTAGCCATAATATTATAAAATAAATACTCATAACCTCAAAATATTTTTATATTAAACAAAAAAGTCAACTTTGTTCTCTTTCCCTCATTTACAAATAAATCAACTATAAAAAACAATTATTTTAGTCTTGTATCGATAAATTAAAATGTTGTACGTGACGTCAATTTCAGCAAGAAACACCTTTCACTTACAGAGATGCGGCTTGTGACATAAAAGTTCAAAAAAAATTTTTATCCGAACAAACAGACAAACAGAGGCACGGAATCATAAAATATGAAAATATAACTCTCAAATTTTCTTTAAAAGCTGAGACCAAAATATAACATAAGTCTAATCATACTTATGTTACGTTGAAACTTATATGTCATAATGCAAAAAAAGTTCCCAATAACACGTATATAATTAAACGGTTAAACGGGTTTCCAACTTATTTATAAAACGCCTATTATAACTTCCTTCCGCCGAAACTACAATATTTTGCTTTGTTTTATGTCAAAAATGAAACTTAATTTCATCAAAACTCTTACAATTTTTCCCGTATTAATAAAAAACCAAACTTATTAATCTCGTAAGCGTAATTTCTCAACAGTCAGTTTATTGGGATAAACCACCATTGTTTTATAGCCTTCGTAAACCACCATTCCGGGTTTTGCCCCCGAGGGTTTCTTTACGCCTTTTACCGGAAGATAATCCACCTCGATTTTTCCGTCTCCCAACACCCCGCAAAAAGAAGCCGCTATAACGGCCGCTTCTTTAAGAGAGACATCGGTATAAGTTTTCCCCGAACAAGCGAGAATTGTATGACTTCCGGGATAATTTTTCACATGAAACCAAATATCGTCTTTTTTCGCGAATTTCGTCGTAAGCCAATCGTTTTGAATATTGTTTTTACCGACATATACGGGAATATTCTCGCTAGTTATAAACGTGGCCAACGCAATCTTTTTAGAATGAGATTTTCCGTTCGCCGCTTTTTTTGTTTGCTTTATATAACCCTCTTTTATCAATTCCTCCCTTATTTCTCTCAAATCTTCAAAATTTTCGGCTATTTCAATCGAACGTTTTACGCTTGTAAGGTAGTTAAGCTCTTCTCTCGCCGCCGGTATTTCCTTTTGAAGAAAATCCTTCGCTGTTTGAGCTTTTTTATAAAGTTTATAATATCTTTGAGCGTTTTTTACGGGAGAAAGAGAAGGTTCAAGAGGAATCGTTATTTCCGAAGAGTCTTCCGAATAATAATCTTTAACACGAACAAAACTATTGCCCTTTGAACCTAAAAAATTAATATTCGCGAAGAGAACGTCTCCGTAATGCTTATAATTCCCCGCTTTTTTACAATTTTCAAGCTCCGTCTCTCGCACGGCAATTTTTTTTACGACACGACTAATAGCCGTATTGACCGCTTTCATAAGATCCGCGGAATGTCTCTTTATAATCTCGGTTTTCATACGGTTCTCAAAGAAATTTTCGACTGTTTCGGACGGGGTCTTATACTCGATTTTATCGACAGTAGCTCCGTACTGAGAAATAGGAAAACAATAAAAGTCCAATGGTTTATCAGAAGTCAAAATAGAAAATTTAAATTCATTATTTTTTATATTATCAGATAATTTTTTCAATTTTGCTTCTAATCTTTCTTTGTCATCATGAGAAAAATCAGACAATTTTTTATCGACGCTCCCTGTCGAGCGAAAAACAATTTCCCTGGAAATAAGCGGAGAAAAGCCGGTGAAATACAAATTCAACACCTTATCCGCTCTCTCGTCGGAAGAAAAATCATATATAAACTCCGGTGAAAAACGTATATCCGCTCTGTTTTGAGAAGAGGGGAACTCATAACGAAGCTGAGGAAGAATCTGTCTTTTTGAAGAAACGGAAAAATCAACTTGCTTGACCGCGTCATAAATAACAAAATCGCCGTCAGTAAAAATTATATTGCTCGCTCTTCCCATGAGCTCAACTATAAGTTTTCTCCTAACACTCTCATACATCTCCGTTTTCGATTCAAAATCTATCACCAAAATACGATCCAATCCTATCTGAGACACTGAAAGAATACGAGAGGAAGAAAGATGTTTACGAAGCAACATACAAAAATTCGGAGCGACAAGGGGATTTTCTCTGTTTTTTTGGGAAAGACAAACCATCGGCCGCGACGGATTTACGCAAATAAACAGTTTAACTCGTTTTTCCCCGTCTCGGTTCGGAGCATACAAATTAAATATAAGCTCATCACGTTCAGGCTGAGTTATTCTCTCAACCTTAGCGCCATCGAGAGAAGAATTCAGTTCTAAACAAACAGAAGACAAAAAAATTCCGTCAAAAGCCATTTGAAATCTCCTTAAAATCACAAATAATAAATAAAAGTAATTATCAACAAAATATCTATAATAATCAAAACAGATATCAAATATAATATTTTCTTTATTCAAAAAGTAAAAAAACGGAAATATCGCTGCTTTTTTGGTTAATATCAATAAACTAAATAACAAAAGGAATTTGTATATTTGAAGAAGACATCTTAAATTCGACTTCGCGAAACTTATTCGAAAATTTTTCGCAAAGAACCGGTACTATAACGTTTTCCGTAGAATAATGTCCCGCTTCGATCAAATTTAATCCCCGCTGAAAAGCGTAATTGAAATGATTATATTTTGCCTCTCCGGTAAAAAGAGTATCGGCTCCTACCTCTATCGCGGCGTCAACACAATCGCCGCCAGAACCTGACACAACGGCGACTTTTCGACAGTTTCTAGTTCCCTTCACGTATCTCACAACATTAGAAGCAAGAACAATTTTTACCATTTTCGAAAAATTCTCCACCGTTGTCTCCTCAATATATCCGACTCTACCCAGCGGAACCCCATCAACCATAAGATTTTCTACATTTTTAAAGTCCAACCTATCAATTAAAGCGTCGTTCACGCCGCCCGCAGCGATATCAAGATTCGTGTGAGCGGATATGACGGCAATCCCATGCCGAGCAAGAGCATAAACAAAATCATACGGAGCTATTGAAGAAAGAGGCTTAAAGATAACGGGATGATGAGAAATTATTAAATCGGCTTTTTCTCCTACTGCCTCATCTATAACATCACAAGAGACGTCCAAAGAAACTATCGCCTTCTTTACGGTTTGTTCCCCGCTTCCGACCAAGATACCAACATTATCATAATTCATGGCGGTCTCAAACGGAGCCATAGTATCTATAAAATCATAAATATCTTTTACGGTTGTCATAATTTTTTCTCCAATTCTTTCATTTTATCTCTAAGAAGTTTAAATTGCTCAATATCATGAAAAACTCTCCCGGAAAGCAATCGTCCGTTTATTGCTTTTTCCGCTTTTAATATATATCCGTCTACATACTCTTTCAGATACGGACTTCCCCCTCTGATAAGAGCTTTTGAAAAATATATTTCTAACTCGTCACGCTTTATACTTTCAATTGGGCTCTCCCCTTTACAAGCTTTAATTACCGTATATATTTTGCGATCTTCCTTCGCGAGATCTTCCTCCAAAATAACAAACCCGTTGTCATATAAATATTTTCGCAATTTCTCGGCATTTGTCATCGGAGAAAGTATAAAAACGGTATTGTCAGCCGCATTCGTTTTTTCAATTATTTCAGATATCATGTCTCCCCCCATGCCCATAATCGATAGATAATTATAATCATGAGGAATATTTTCTGTTCCGTCCCCTAAAATCAGCTTGATATCTGATGCTCGGTCTCCAAGATAGAAAGAAACGTTTTCTTCCGCTTTCATTAAAGGCCCCGGTCTCAAATCCGAAGCGTAAGCTCGCGCCAGACAAGACTTAGCGACCATATAAATAGGAAGTTTTGCATGATCCGTCCCAACATCGGCCAATATTTTTATTTTATGGCTAAAATCTTTTTCTATCATTTTCGCCGCGAGCATAAGCCGAGGCGTAAGTTTCGGACATTTGACCAAAAGAATACCCCACTTTTAAAAAAATAAAAACGGGAAGCGACGAAAAATTTTACCGCCGACCTCCCTATTTAATATCAAAAATAATAACATTCAAATGATTTCGTTATATGAAAAGAATATTGACCTAAAATTAACTCACAGTATATATAAATAAATATATATCGACAACTTAAAACAATCAATATATAGACTTAATATAACAAATCTTTAACCAATTTTTAATATATACAAATTCTGCCAAAAATCTCAGCGAGCCCTTCCTCCGTTTTGGAAGAAGAAAAAGCGACTCCTCTAACGACGTCGGGATACGCTTTCGTGACGGCGTAAACATATTTGAGGAACTTCATTTTTCTCTCTATTTTCAGTGAGGAAACCCCTGATTTCTTCCAGTTCCCGCACCCGTGATTCTTTTATAAAAACATTTATAAAGAAAATTTAAAAATATTGATAAAAAGCATCAAAATAGCGAAAAAAAACAAAATAACAATCATATTTATTTACATGACAAGAGATATTAAAAATCTTTCCCATATTGAGGTTTCAAAAAAACTGACGACCAAACAGCTTCTTAATAATCGATAATTAAAAATTTATTTTTGTTATATTTTCCGTATTAATACTACAAATACAAATTCTATTATTCATCAGACTAATTGAAAAGCAACATAAAAACATAAACGTCAAAATATCGGAATTAATAATATATTCAAAACATTCGACGCCCATTATTTGTTAAAAAACGATAAATCGTCAATTTTTTTGAAGGTTTTAACAACTCAATATTAAAAATTTCTTAATAAAAACGTCTTTAAATATATTAAACAAATTCTCACAAAGCTTCTATTCTATCGAAAAAAATTAAAAATTATACAAAAAAATAAAAACCCTGTAAATAAAAAGAGAAAAAACCAGAATCTTATTTAATTTCCGGCAAAGACGCCGCGGCTATCGATTGCCCGACTCTACGGTTAGACTCGTCAGGCAAATGTAACTTCATCTTCTTGGAAAGAATCGGATATTCTTTCTTAAGAACCTCCTCGGCTTTTGTAAGAATTAAATTTCCACCCTTTCCGGAAGTAACTCTCCCAAGAATAAGCACATGTTTTATATCATAAAACATGGCGTAATACGCTATCGTATAACCGAAATAAACTCCTATCGTCTCAAAAATCCCCTCCGCGCGGCTGTCGCCCTCTTCGTTGAGTTTTTGAACAACTTTAAGTTTCTCGGCAGGAGACAGGTTCTCATCAAGAGGAATTTCGGCTTCTTTTGCAAGTTTTATAACTCCGTCCTGAGAAAAATACTTAACTCCGCAACCATAATCGCCAGACCACTCGTCAACCATAGCGTCCATGTTAAAATCACACGGAACAAACGCCAACTCGTTAAGCCAACCCGTAATATTCCCGAGAGAATCTACATATCCGCCGGCTTCGCTTGTCCCCATAGCGACGCCCAAAACGCTGTTGTCCCCCAGATCCATCGCTCCCGCGAGAGCCGTTACGTCGCCGTCGTTCGCGACTTCAACAGGAATATTCTCTCCAATTTCTTTCGCCACATCAATATACATATTTTTAACTTTTTTATCAAAATCCTCATCGGAAACTTTTAAGAAAAGAGACGCCACCATAATACGGTTATTCACATAAACCCCGGCAGAAGAAACACCTATAGCGTCAACCCGAGGCATATGAGACGCCGCGCTTTTCATAGCGGAAAGGATTCCGTCATAATGATATTGCGGATCGCTGTTTGTTTTCGGAAACCATACAACCTCTTCGGAATAAACCGCCTCGCCGTCGATAACGGCGGATACTTTTCTGTCGCTGCCTCCCGCGTCAAATCCTATACGACAACCGTCAAGATGACGCCCGACAGGATTTGTTTGTTCTTTTGTAACGGGAGCTGCTTCAAGAGAAACGATCGCGACCTCAAAAGGTCTTTCGTAAACACGAGACATAAATTCCGCGTCAAATTCACGAAGCCCGCCCTTTTTGTAGGCGGATTTTATATATTTACCTATCGATTCCGATCCCGCGATTATAATCTTATACCCGC
Organism: Candidatus Geddesella stercoravicola; assembly: GCA_904398665.1. Taxonomy (GTDB): domain Bacteria; phylum Bacillota; class Clostridia; order Oscillospirales; family UBA644; genus Geddesella; species Geddesella stercoravicola. Next base: position 6,357 of record CAJFPG010000170.1, read on the forward strand.
CTTTAATCCAAAGAAGCGATTTTATTATTCTTTCGGCAAACTTAATATTTTTCTCTTCATTTTCCGAAGTCTCGGGATAAATTACGGTCTCGTAAGAAGAAACAAACCCGTTATTTCTCTCTATTCCAATAATAAGCTTGCCTCCTCCGCAAGCTTTTGCCCCATTAACAAACTCCTCCGCTACCTTTGCCATAGGAAGAAAATTCTTATCAAAAATCGGCTCTACTTTAAGTTTCATTTAACGCCTCCGTTATTTTGTAATAGTAACTTTGTTAAGACCTCTCGGAGAGTCCGGGTTTCTTCCTTTGATAGCGGTAAGATCACACGCGAAAAGCTGAGCGAATACCGCGAAATAAAACGCCGCTATCGCATCCGAGCCAAACGTATCTGGAATTTTAAAAGAAACAGTTCCGTAAGAAAGCAATTCGTCGTCGTCCGAAATCATACAAATATCAGCTCTGACATTTTTTAACTTTTCAATCATCGCCTTGCTGTCCTCTTTTATATTCCCGCCGCTGACATACATAAACACCGCGGTTCCTTCGTCAACCATAGCGAAAGGCCCATGATGAAAATCAGATATAGGATAAGCTTTCGCGCGAACATAATTTGTTTCCTGAATTTTAAGAGCCGCCTCCATAGCGAGAGGATAATTATATCCTCTTGAAAGCACGAAGCATTCCTCCATGAAACGATATCTCTTCGCTAGTTCGGAAATTTCCGAATTTTTTTCAAGAACTTTACCGATATTATCGGGAATTTTCTTTAAATCCGCAAGCAAATTATCATTTTCAGCCCACATAGCTACGAAATTGGCTATCAGATAAAGTTGAGAACCGAATGTTTTCGTCGCCGCCACTGATTTTTCAAGACCGGCGTCGCAATAAAGATGGAAATCCGAAACTTCGGCCAAAGGAGAGCCTAACGTGTTAGTTATCGTCAACGTAACGGCTCCCGAGGCTTTCGCCTGTCTCATAACCTCCAAAACGTCAGCCGCGGCCCCCGATTGAGAAATTCCGATAACAAGCATATTCTTGAAATTTATTTTCCCGCCGTAAAGAGTTATAGTTGACGCAGCGGCAAGTCCGACCGGAATTCCAACCATCGATTCTATAAGATATTTACCGTATATTCCCGCGTGATCGGAGGTCCCTCTCGCCGCTATATATACGTTTGATATATTATTAGATTTCAAGGTTTGTACCAAGTTTTCCAAAGTTTTCTTATTGTAATCGATACATTTTTTAAATACCTCGGGTTGCTGAAAAATTTCCTGCTGCATCAATGTCATATTTATAATCTCCTCAATCAAAATTTATTTTTTAAAAAACAATATATATACTACAAGCGCTATAAATCCGGCGAGAAGAAGGCCCATAAATACAAGAGCTATTATAATGACCCAATCCCATACGTCTCCGGAAGAGTCATCAGAGTTCTCGCTGTTTTCGGAAGCGGGATCTATTCCCGTCATCAAATTTTCTATCTCATCGACGGAAATCTCGCGATCAGACATATAAATTTCATCAACTACGCCGCAAAAAAGGGGATCTCCTTTATATCCGCTTTTTCCTATATAATTAAAATTAGGAGCTATCGCAGTCAAATCGATATCTGTAGATTTTTGTGCTATAAGATCGGCGTCAAGATACAACTTAACGTTTCCGTCTTTTATCGTTACCGTGACTCTTTTCCATTCTCCCACGCTATTTACGCTCGTTTGAAGTTCCGTTTCCGTAGAGCCGTCCGACAACCGCAAGCTCATCCCGTCAGTCCCATTACCCATATCCAGATAAATGTAGGCGGTCGGGTCCGAAACAGAATCAGATTTCTTTGAGAAAGAAAACAATTTTTGAGTCCTCTCTCCAACAGTTGAAGGCGTAACCCAATTATAAGCGACGCTGACAGTCAATTCCGACACCGAGTCGAAAATTCCCATAGGATACCTCAGATAAGAAGTATTTCCATTCAAATTCAAACCGTATTTATATAATCCTTGAACAAGACTCGCGTTTCTTATAGTAGCGGAAACGCTGCCGTTATAATCCTCTCCCATAAACGACGAATTGTCGAATGTCGTCCCGACATACCCGTTTATGGCGGCGGAATCTGAATATTCATCTTCAAGAGCGTCAGTCTCGTCGGCAGACAAATCCACATTCTCTTCCGGAATCTCAATTTCTCCGGTCTCGGGATCAGGCAGAACCTCACCTACAAATCTCTCAACGCCGTAATAAGCGATTTTTCTTATGTCAGAATCAGACATAACTCTCGATGAAATATAAATATCGTCAATAATTATACGAGCGGATTCTCCGGACGTAATTCCGGATATAATTTTCAGGCTCGTAAATTCAAAATCAGAAACCCTCATTCCGGTATTTATCGTCGCCGCGGACTCTCCGTTAACATAAATAGTAACGTCTCCGTTTTCCGCGAAAGAAAAAGCGTAATGAGTCCAATTAGAATTTATATTTCCAAGTCCGCCTCCCGAGAAAGATACAGTTCGAGAGCTGCCCTCTGAGTCGGTATACTCAAAATAACCGTTCGCCTGTCCTGAGGAATCAACGGAAAAAGGAGAAAAAACAAGTCTCCCTCCACGACCGGAAAAATCAAAAAACGAAGCCGTAGTAGTTCCTGACGGAGTGTATACGTACCCAGCGACGGTAAAGGACGACGCCGAATAAATAAGTCCAGCTTCAAGAGACAAATAGTGAGACGGATAAACTCTGCTTCGTCTGGCAAGACCCATTCCGAAAGAGCCTCCGTAATCGGAAGTCTCAATGGGAGCCAGCAAAATAGCGTTATATGAACAATTAGCGACGCCGTTAAGGTCGGAATCAATCTTAAATCCGTCGTCAAAAGTGTACGCCGACCATTTAAAATTTGTTACGGGGTTTACTTCTATTCTATCGGAAGGTTTTACCCACGAAGGGTCCATCATCAAAAGAAAATCTTCCATAGAGCTTCCGTATAAATTACCGCATTCATCGGATGAAATAGCTCTCGAAGCGACATAAATATCGTCAATCGAGAATCCGTCTTTGAAGGACAAGTCCGTAAAAGAAATACCGGATATTCTTCCGGATATTGTTTCCCGCCCGACACGGGAACCGTTAATATACATACAAAATGTAGAGTTCGAGGAAGATGATGAGTCAATAGTGAAAGTTATCATCACGAACTCAGAAGATCCCGCATAAGAGGCTACGGAATATTCGTAGGAATACACGCGAGAGCCAAGATTAAGCTCAAAAGCCACGGAAGAACCCGACTGATTAATTCTTATGTAATGACTGTCGTCGGCATAAGCCTCAAAAATCTCTGAAACAGAACCGGAACCGGTAGCCTCAATCGCCGTAAGACGAAAAAACGCCTCGTTTACAGAGGATACTCTCGATCTCAAAACGCTGTCATTCTCGGAATTATCAATCGACGACCTGAGAGAGGAAAGCGAATTTTCCAAATTTCCGAGAGATTCCGCGGTATACACCGACGTTATAAGGCTTTCATATTCAGATTGAAAGTCATTATATTCTTTTTCGGCTTGTCTCAAATAATCAGTATATTCAAGAGCGTCAATAGAAACAAGAAGAGCGTTTGTCAACTCGGAGATGTTCGAAGCGGAAGAAGAAATAGCGGAGGCGAGAGCCGATATGCCATTGCTGACCGCGGCGGCGGTATCGGACGTATATTGATTCAAATCAATACTTTCCGCTTCTGAAAGAACAGAAGACGCTTCTGTCGCCGAATATATGATAACAAGATTTTTTTCGGCAGAAATCGCGACTTCCATTTTATCGACAAGTTCCGATTCCTCAACAACGTTATCACAAGCGTTTTGCAGATCGCTTACGGCGTTCGCGAAACTCTCTCTGGAAATATCCGTATACGCAGACTCGTCAAGTCCGGCGAGCCTCTCCTGCAAAGTTGAAAGAAGAGATCTCGCTTCTGTATAAGGAGGCCCAGATGAGACAGAAACCTCGTTAAAGACTGTCCAAAAAGAAAAAGTAAGGCCCGTCTTTCCTGAAAAAAGCGCCGGATCAAGAATAGCCCCGTTCGATACGGCGGTCGATCCGCCTCGTCCAGTTACAGTGGCATAATCTCCCTCTTTTGCCAAGAGAGGATAAGTTCCGTCTCCGACGTCAAGTAGAAGATTTTCGTATTCAAAAGTATAAGCCGATTGCGAGAACGAATCGGTTTCCTCAGCATTTACATAAAACGACGCGAACTGAAATACCATGCCGGAAAATATGAGAACCGCGAAGAAAAAAGCGGCGAATCTGTTTAACCTATTCGTCAAAACCACGCCCTCCTTTTTACAAGGTATTTTAATAAATTTACACATATGCATTATACAGTAAATCAGTACTAAAATCAATAGTTAAAAGAAAATTGTAAAACTTTTTTCGTAGAAAGACTACAATCATAAACTTATCCAAGGTTATAAAATAAAATTACATTTATTTTCGTTCCTTTATTCTATTATAAAATATAAAATCTCTTTTAATAAGAATAACCGATTAAATATGTATTTTAAAATCCTCAAAACTAAAAATACCCGAACCATGCTTTAACAATCCGCTTTTATACAATTTATCGAACGCGTTCTCTATTCTGGAAATCATACTCAAAGGAATATTTAAATCATAATGAGCGGGTAAAATACGTTTAACTTTCAACAGACGAATTTTTTTTACGGAACTACCGAACAAATACGGATCGGTAGTGGGATAATAAGCGTCCAAACAACCGCGATATATTAAATCCCCCGAATACAAATAAGAGCAGTTCTCTTCGTAAAAGCAACAATGTCCGGGAGAATGACCGGGAGTATGAATCGCTTTAATAACTCTGTTTCCTATATCAACAATATCCCCATCGTGTAAAACTTTTTCCACATGGCCTCGGAATATCTGATAACTATCTATGGAAAACTCTCGCGGAAAATCACAAATACCGGAAGTTAAAATTTCTTTTATCTTCCGTAAAGGCAATGGAAATTCCTCGGATAACCAAGAAACTTCTTTTTCATGAACGGCGATTTCGTTAAAGTATTTATGCCCTCCAATATGATCCCAATGAACATGAGTTGTCAATACGACAATAGGAAGATTTGTTATATGGCGAACAACGTTTCTTATATTTGAAACGCCTAATCCCGTATCTATTAAAACCGCCTTTTTAGAACCCAGCAAAAGATAACAATGTGTCTGTTCCCAATGCATATACTCGCTGATGA
>CAJFPG010000171.1 GCA_904398665.1 Candidatus Geddesella stercoravicola
AAAAAAAGAAAAAAAAGAAAAAAAAGAAAAAAAAGAAAAAAACGTCGAGCCCGACGCGGAAAAAAACCGCGGAAGATATGAAAGCTACGGAGAACAAAATCAAAACGAGGGAAATCGCGGAACCGATAACGGCGGAATAAAATGGACGGAATGCCCCTCCTTTGAGAAAGTAAGAAAAGACAAACGAGAGTACGCGAAAGCGACAAAAATACAATTTGAGGAGCAAGACCCGTATGACGGAAAAATAATTTACCAAAAGCATTCAAATAAATATCTGAAACAAAACCCTCCGGCAAAGCCGCTCAATCAACATGAGCTCGACGAAATATATTCTCTTCCCTTCACGAGAAAATATCACCCTGTCTATGAGAAAGAGGGAGGCGTCCCCGCTATTCTCGAAGTAAGCCAGTCTATAACTCATAATCGAGGCTGCTTCGGCGGCTGTAATTTCTGCGCCATCACATTCCATCAGGGAAGATACGTCACTTCGCGGAGCAAAAAATCAATTGTCAAAGAGGCCGAAGCCATCGCCGCGGACCCAAACTTTAAGGGATATATACACGACATAGGAGGTCCGACGGCGAATTTTCGCCATTCCGCCTGTCAAAAAAAATCTCCCTGCAAAAACAGAAAATGTCTCGCCCCGACTCCCTGCCCCGCGCTGAAAGCCGACCACACAGAATATCTGGATATTCTACGAACGGTGAGAAATCTTCCGAAAGTCAAAAAAGTTTTTGTCAGGTCCGGAATTCGTTTCGATTATATGCTCTTAGACAAAAACGACGAATTCTTTAACGAACTTGTCAAATACCATGTGAGCGGGCAGTTGAAAGTGGCTCCCGAGCACTGCTCCGACAACGTTTTGAAAATTATGGGCAAACCCCCGTTTCGAGTTTACGAAAAATTTCAGGATAAATTTCGCTCGTTAAACAAAAAATACGGACTTAAACAATATCTCGTTCCCTATTTAATGTCCTCCCATCCGGGGTCGACCCTCGCCGACGCGATAGAATTGGCTTTATATTTGAGAAAAATGAATTATCACCCGGAACAAGTACAGGATTTTTATCCCACGCCCGGAACTCTCTCCACCGCGATGTTCTGGACAGGACTCGACCCGATGACGATGAAGCCCGTTTATGTCCCAAAAACGGCAAAAGAAAAAGCGATGCAGCGGGCTTTGCTTCAATACTCTAACCCGAAAAACGAGCCTCTCGTAAGAGCGGCGCTTACGGAAGCGGGGAGAAAAGACCTTATCCCGCTCTTTATAAAAAGAAAAAACTTTTCAAAAACTTCAAAATTAACAAAAAAGCCCAAGAAATGACATAATTTTGTTTAAATATTGTTCTATAATGTTTATATAAATGTAAAAAACCGTTTTTTGTGTTTTTTTCATTTTGATAATAAGAATCAGGAGGGACAAGGTTATGGAAAAGACGATTTTAATCGCCGACGACAACAAGGATATTGTCGACATATTAAAAATCTACGCTCAAAAAGAAGGCTATAAGTACGTATGCGCGTACGACGGCGAGCAAGCCCTTAAAATGTGGAAGGAATATAACCCGTGTATAATCCTTCTTGACGTTATGATGCCGAAAATGAACGGATACGACGTATGTAAGCATATAAGACAGACTTCCAACGTTCCGATAATAATGGTAACGGCCAAAACAGAGGAAGCGGATAAAATTATGGGACTTGATTACGGAGCGGACGACTACGTTATAAAACCGTTCAGCCCGAGAGAAGTCATGACAAGAATAAAGGCGGTCCTTCGCAGAGTGACCGACGACGTCGTGGACGAGAAAAACAAGAGAGTCGAGATCGCCGGACTTTGTATCGATATGAACAGCTACGAGGCTTCGGTAAACGGGAAACCGATAGTTCTCACCAAAAAGGAAATAGAAATCCTGTGGCTTTTCGTCACGAATCCCGGAAGAGTGTTTACGAGGGATCATTTGCTTGAAAATATTTGGGGATACGAGTATTTCGGGGACACCAGAACGGTAGACACTCATATAAAACGTATCCGCACAAAACTCAACCTCGACAGCTCCGTCGGTTTCGATATCAAGACAGTTTGGGGCGTCGGGTACAAATTCGAGGTAAAAGAGGGAAAATAAGTCATGCTCAGAAGTATAACGTCGAAGCTGACTTTACTTTTCGTCTGTCTCGCGGTTCTCGCGGTCTCGATAGCGGGGAGCGTTTTCACCGCGGTCTTCGGGAACCATATCCGCAGCGAGGAAAAAAATTCTATGGAAAGCTGTGCGAATGAAATCGCACAGCTTATTTCAAAT
>CAJFPG010000172.1 GCA_904398665.1 Candidatus Geddesella stercoravicola
GGAAAAACAAAATAAAAAGAAGAAATTTTCCAGGGTCCACGACAAGAATTAAAATCGATGACAAAAAGCCGCCTATAAAAGGCCCAAAACCCGGAATCATACAAGAAATACCGATTATCGCGGAAATCAATATAGGATAATTAAACCCGAAAATCGACGAGAATATTAAAAAGATAAATCCCGAAATGAAAACATCCGTAAGGCGTTGAAGCATATAATTTTCAAAAACGCTCTTTGACAAACGAATTGTCCCGAGTATCCACCTTGACGATCTCTTCCCAGAAAAAGCTTTCACATAATTAGTCATCTGTGTTTTCAAACCTTTTTTATCTATGAGCAAATATACGGAAAATATAATCCCGAAGAAAAAGTTTGTCACAAACCCGACAATTGAAGAGGTAACGTTGACTAATCCAGAAAGTATATTTGTAAATACCTGAGAAGTATTATCAAAAAGATTTCTAAAAATACTTAAATATTCGGATATATCCTCCTGGGTCATATGAAAACGCTCGCCGATATCGGAAACAAGTTTTGTAACGTTATTATAATATGTTTCCATATTCGCTATCAGCTGTTGACCGCTGGCGATAAGCTCGGGGATAACAAACCAAATAACAAGGAAAATTATCAGTATAAGAACGATATATACAAAAATTAAACTAATCATTTTCGCGGCGCGGGGAGCTTTTTTATGAAAAACTCTCCGCAAAATAAATCGTTTCGTATACATATACGGAATGTTCAATATCAAAGCGATAATAACGCCGATAAAAAGCGGCGTCAAAACAGCTAAAATCGTGCCGACTACCCCCGAAATCATGTCAAGATTCAAAAGAACAATAACAAGAACAAGAGAATACACGATAAGAAACAAACAATCCTTAAATAATTTTTTATTCATATCGAATACACGTTAACTCCGTTTAAAATCATATTATAAATCGCGAATATATGCATTTTCGCGCCGTCATGACCCTCGCTGTCAAAAGTTTGAACCGCATTTTCTATAACAATAACGTCTTTTTCTCTGTTTAACTGATCAAAATAAGCCTTCAAGGAAAGCGCGAACTGCAAAACGCAAATGTCAGTCGCTCCCCCGACAATAACAAAATTATCCACAGCCGCCATATTTTCCCTAAGCCACAACATAAAATCGCTCACAAAGAAAGCGTTTGTCGAATTTTTCTCAATAGTGACAGCGTTACTTCTTTCAGAAAAAAATTTCAACTCTTCTATAATCGAACACTCCTCTTCATCCATACAATGAGGAGGATAAGTATTAAACTCAGTGCTGTTTTCCGAATGTTTGTCCACGAAAAAAATCTTGCCGCTGTGAACAAAGTATTCATTGACCTGCGCTATTTTCGGAATTATTTCTTCAAGACGAGGCGAATACATTGCGCCCTTTTTAAAAAAACCATTGACAGTATCCATATTAACTACAACAGTCCGTCTCGGATTTATAGCCTCCGAACGAATATCCGTTACCATATCAAGGACAAAATCCTCAAACTTATTCGAAAACAGCTTCATTACAATTGCCTCCGTCAGATTTTTTTAAACTCAGCTATCTTAACGTTTCTTTTCTCTATCGGAATTTTATATACGGCGGAACCCATTACCGAGACTTCTACCCCGCTCGCCGAGACCTCCGGCAAATTATTCTCATCAATTCCGCCGTCCGCCTCAATAATATAAGAATAACCATTTTTTCTTTTTAAATCTTGAAGTTCTGTCGCCTTTTTTAAACAAGATTTAATAATACTCTGTCCCCCAAATCCAGGCTCAACAGTCATAACCAAAACCAAATCCGCGAAAGGAAGACATTTTAAAATCTCGGAAACGGGAGTCGCGGGTTTTATCGCGATTCCCGACTTCATTCCAAGAGAGCGTATCTCTTTGATTACTCTCAACGGATCAGAAGTGCTCTCCGCGTGTATGGTAAGAATATCGCTGCCCGCTTTTTTAAAATCAGAAAGATACCTTTCCGGACGATCTATCATAAGATGAACGTCAAAAACCGCGGCGGTTCTTCTCCTAGCGGACGCAATAACCGGAAGACCGAAAGAAATATTTGGGACAAAAATACCATCCATAACGTCAATATGAATATAATCGGCTTCCGAAACGCTATTGATTTCAGCGGCGATATCAGAAAGGTCGCAAGCAAGAATTGACGGTGATATTCTCATAATACGCTCCTTTTATATATTTATTCGTTCTATTTCTTTTTTATCAGTGTCAAAAAGAACCGATTGAAAAAAAATCTCGTTTTCATCCTGAGAATATCTGACTCCGATATGGGAAGTAAATTTTCTAATCGCGTCCTCTTTTCTGATTCCCAATACAGAATTTTTACCGCCGACCATACCGACGTCTGTAATATATCCGGTTCCCAAAGGAAGAATTTGTTCGTCCGACGTTTGAACATGCGTATGAGTACCGAACACGGCGGATACTCTTCCGTCAAGAAAATATCCGAGAGCTCGCTTTTCGCTCGTCGCCTCGGCGTGAAAATCCACGAAAATATAATCGGCGGTTATTTTTGATAGAATACGGTCCGCCGTAAAAAACGGATTTTCGTCAGAATCCATAAATAGCTTACCCGACAAATTCAAAACGCATACCTTTCCGAAAGCGGTTTCAACAAAAATAAATCCCATTCCCGGATCATTTGAGGGGAAATTAGCGGGACGAACAAGATACTCACAGTCGTCAAAGAAAGCATGAGAACTCTTCTGTCGAAAAGCGTGATTTCCGGTAGTTATAACATCGGCGCCGGCAAAATGAAGCCTCTCCGCTATTTCTGGGGTAATTCCGTTATTTTCCGAAGAATTTTCCCCGTTTACTATTATAAAATCAATCATTCGCTTCCCGCGAAGAGTAGGAAGAATAGTTTCAACGGTTTTTACCGCAGCTTTTCCGACGATATCTCCGACAAATAAAACTCTCATGAGCTTCCTTTCAAAAAAAAACGAACCGATTACTTAATAACAAACTGATTACTCGATTTTAAAATATTAAAAAATAAACAATAAACATATATCAACCAAAATTTAAATAATAAAATCAAATACAGATAAAAATATATCTATACATTATTTATTATACATTATAATAATTCAAAAATCAATAAAAACACCGCAATTTTCATAAAAATTCTTTGTTTTTTTACAAACAAGCAAAAAACAAAGTATTCGTAGGCGAATAAATAATATTGACTAAAAAAATCATTTATGCTATAATTAAAAAATCTTAAACTAAACTCTAAGAAATTTAAAGGAGGGATTTTTTTGAAAAAGAAACCTTTTACTTCCGTAATAATTACGGCGGGAGGAAACGGAAGAAGAATGGATTCGACAAA
>CAJFPG010000173.1 GCA_904398665.1 Candidatus Geddesella stercoravicola
GACGGAGAGATTATTATAAATGATGACAATGAGTGGGAATGCCCCGCCTGTCATAATAAGGATCACTCTAAAATGAATGTGACGAGGCGGACCTGCGGTTATCTCGGGGAGAATTTCTGGAATGTAGGGAAAACGAAAGAGATAAAGGCTCGGGTATTGCATTTATAATCGGTCGGAGACTTTCGGAGTTAAAAAATGAATTACGCCGCTATAAAAAAACATGACGTTGCCAATGGTCCGGGGGTAAGAGTCTCTCTATTTGTCAGCGGGTGTGAGCATTATTGTAAAGACTGCTTCAATTCCGAGGCATGGGATTTTTCTTACGGAGAGCATTTTACGCGAAAAACCGAGGAAGAAATTCTTTCCGCTCTTAAACCCGCGTATATAAAAGGGTTTTCTCTTTTAGGGGGAGAACCGTTTCATCCCGCGAATCAGGACGCGTTGCTTTCGCTTTTAAAGAGAATAAAATCGGAGTATCCGGAAAAGGATATTTGGTGTTATACGGGCTATGTCTACGAAGACGAACTTTTGGGAGACGGTCCGGCGGCCACGAAAACAGCAATGGAAATGCTTAAAAATATCGATGTACTTGTTGACGGAAGGTTTGAGGAAAAACTAAAAAATCTTTCTCTTCGATTTCGGGGGTCTGAAAATCAGAGGATAATAGATCTTAAAGCAAGCCGGGCGATCGGAAAAACTGTTTTATGGAGCGGAATGAACGGTACTGTTTCTTTTGAAAAATAGTTTTTGAATTAAATGGTCTTCCGAGGACGAGATAACCTCGGTAAATATAAATACTAAAAAAGAGTTTCGAAAAGAGGGATACTTCGTAATGAAGTTAAAAGTTGCAATTGACAAATAGGAGGTTCCCTTATGAAACATAGTGGTACTCAAAGGTTAGAAACTGAGAGATTAGTTTTAAGAAGATTTGTGAATGAAGATGCTGCTGCAATGTATAAAAATTGAGCGGCAGACGAGGAGGTTACAAAATACTTAACGTGGCCTCCTCATTCAAATCAGGAGGTAAGCCAGAGAGTTATAGAAAAATGGGTAAAAGCGTATGATAGCGTAAGTTATTATCAATGGGCCATCGTATTAAAGGAAAAAGGTGAACCCATCGGAAGCATATCTGTGGTGCGTATGAACGAAGATGTTTCTATGGTACAGATCGGCTATTGTATCGGAAAAGCTTGGTGGCATAACGGTATCACAGCAGAGGCATTAAAAGCAGTTATGGATTTTCTTTTTGATATTGTCGATGTAAATCGTATAGAGAGTCGGCATGATCCGCAAAACCCTAATTCAGGCAAGGTCACGAAAAAATGCGGCATGAAGTATGAGGGGACTTTACGCAGTTCCGATCGGAATAACCAAGGCATATGTGACGTTTGTTATTATGCGCTGTTAAAATCTGAGCGTTAAATTCTAGTTTTGTTTATAAAAACAACTTTTTGAATTCCGCTTTGATATACTTATGTTCACAAATATAACGAGCATCGGGTTGTGAAACCACAATCCGAAAGGATCTAAATATAAATTATCGGGGCACCTTCCTTACGGAGGGTGCCCCAAATGGGTTCTTTTTTGTCTTTTTTTAAAAAATAAAAATTTATATATTGAATCTTTTGAAAATTATTGAAACTGTTTGAAAAGTCTCCTCAAAAAATGCGTTGACAATAAGGGAATTTAATGGTATAATATAATTATCGAAATCGTGTTTCCTTCCGTAACGCTTTCGGCGAGAGATGACGGTCGGATCGTGTTTTCCGAAATTTTCGGGACGGAAGGTGTTGTTTTGGCTGTAAGTATAATAGTTCCGGTATATAACGCGGAAAAGACTTTGGAAAGATGTCTTTTGTCAATACAAAGCCAAACGTACGACGATATAGAAGTCGTGATAGTGGACGACGGAAGCGATGACGAAAGTCGGAATATAGCGGAAAAGTTTGTCTCTCGTGACAACCGTTTTACTTTAATTGAAAAACAAAATACCGGGGTCTCGGGAACTAGAAATATAGGAATTATGAATTCGTCGGGGGAATATATCCAATTTGTCGACAGCGACGATTATCTGCCGATAAATTCCACAAAAGCGCTTGTCGCCGCCGCTGAAAATTATGACGCGGATATGGTTATATCGGATTTTTACCGTGTTTATGAGCGTTCTGTCGTCGTTATGGGAAGTATCCCAAAATTTGAGGGGGCGATGAGTTGCTCGGAATTCGCTTCCGAGATGATGAAAGCGCCTTCTAATTTTTATTACGGCGTTATGTGGAATAAGCTGTATCGCAGGGATATGGTTGTCAAAAAAAATATTTCCTGCGTTACGGAGTTGAAATGGTGCGAAGATTTCATGTTTAATATTGAGTATCTTTCCTACTCGAAACGTATCGCCGTTATTCATACTCCTGTGTATTATTATGTGAAAAGGCCCGGAAGTTTGGTATCTACCGAAAGCGGACTCTCGTCGGTTATTAAAACAAAAAAATACATATTTTCACATTATCGGGATCTTTTTGACAAGTTGGAACTTTATGACGATCATAAGTTTATGATACGAAAATTCTATATTGAGTTCGCTCGCGATAAAGCCGTCAAAACACGAGAGAGAAAAACGAGAAAGAAAAAAGTCGGCGTCGAACGCTCTTTCGCGAAAACGGGGGAAAAGCTTTCCGTAGAAAAGACTTCCTTGAAACGTGAGGCGATTTTGAAAAAATAACGTTTCTCGGGCAAAAAACATCATAAAGGAGGCATTGAGTTGAGCAAGAAAAATTATTCGGAAATTACGCCTGAAATCATGAAATTGTCGGAGGTCTGCCGTATATCGAACGGAATAGACCCGGAACTTTATAAAAAATACAAAGTGAACAGAGGGCTTCGCGACCTTAACGGAAACGGGGTTCTTACAGGACTTACCGAGATATCGGAAATAAATTCTAAGGAGATTGTTGAGGGAATCGCCGTTCCCTGCGCGGGAGAACTTTTTTACAGAGGATATAACATTAAAGAGCTTATCGCGGGTATCGTAAGCGAGCAGCGGTTCGGGTTTGAGGAAACCATATATCTGCTTCTGATGGGAAATCTTCCCACAAAGAAAGACTTTGACAGCTTTTACGAATTGCTCTCGGGATATCGTACATTGCCTAATTCCTTTACGAGAGACGTGATAATGAAGGCTCCGAGCTCGGATATTATGAACTCTTTGGCAAGAAGCGTTCTCACTCTCTATTCGTACGACCAAAACGCCGACGACACTTCTCTTCCAAACGTTATGAGACAGTCGTTACAGTTGATTTCCATGTTTCCGATGCTGTCTATTTACGGATATCAGGCTTATGATTATTACAGAAATAAGAACGGGAGCTTATTTATCCACGATCCCGACCCGGAACTTTCCACCGCTGAGAATATTCTTATGATGCTTCGTCCCGACAGGAAATATTCCCGCAACGAGGCGAGGATATTGGATTTGGCGTTAATACTTCACGCCGAGCACGGAGGTGGAAACAACTCGACTTTCACGACTCACGTCGTATCCTCTTCCGGAACCGACACATACTCGGCGATAGCCGCGGCGTTGGGAAGCTTGAAAGGCCCGAAGCACGGAGGAGCTAATATAAAGGTTCGTCATATGTTTAAGGATATAGAGGAGCATGTTTCCGATTGGAAAGACGAGGACGAGATTACGGCTTATCTTACGAAGATATTGAATAAAGAAGCGTTCGATAAATCAGGGCTTATTTACGGTATCGGCCACGCCGTTTATTCGGTATCCGACCCCCGTTCCGAGGTTATAAAGGGGTTTGTTCCGTCTCTCGCGAAGGAAAAGGGTCGGGAAGACGAATTAGAGCTTTACAATACCATAGAAAGGCTCGCTCCCCAGATAATTTCGGGAAGCCGCACGATTTATAAAGGAGTCAGCGCAAACGTTGATTTTTACAGCGGATTTGTTTATGAAATGCTCGGGATACCGGAGGAATTATATACCCCGTTGTTCGCGATATCGAGAATTACGGGCTGGTGCGCTCATCGTATGGAGGAATTGATAAACGGGAATAAGATAATTCGTCCGGCATATAAATCGGTGGCGAAGAGAAGAACTTATACTTCAATGGAACAAAGATAAAAACGGAGAGGATTTCCTCTCCGTTTTTTAAAAAGATATTATTCCGAGATGCTCGAGCAGAATTTTGAGGCCGATAGCGATTAGAATAATTCCTCCGGCTATTTCGGCTTTGTTTTTATATTTGGCTCCGAATTTATGACCGACGAATACCCCGACAAGGGAGAGTATGAAAGTAGTTATTCCGATTGTTATTACAGAAAACAATATGTTCGCTTTAAGAAAGGCGAAGGTAATTCCTACGGCGAGAGCGTCGATACTTGTCGCTATCGCGAGAGCAAACAGTTCTTTTATTTTAAGGTCCGAAGACATTTCCTCCTCGTTTCCCTTAACAGCCTCAAATATCATATTTCCGCCGATTATAAGCAGGAGAGCGAACGCTATCCAGTGGTCAAAGTCAGTTATATATTCTTCGAATCTGGACCCTAAGAACCAGCCTATAAGAGGCATAATCGCCTGAAATCCCCCGAAAAACAGAGCGATGAGCGCGGCTTTTCCAGCCGTTATTTTTCTTGTTTTCAATCCTTTACATACGGCTACGGCGAAAGCGTCCATCGACAGTCCGAGGCTTATAAGTAATAATTCCGTGAATCCCAATGTCTATCCCTCTTTTTTACTGTTTCTGTTTATTTTACCAGATTTAGGTCGTTATGTCAATGTTATTTAAGCGAATTTTTTAACAGCGTTATGAATTTCAATAAATTTTTATGTCGGAATTATCTATTGTTATTCCTCAGGGTTTTATATAAAGATATTTTATTTGTAATTTTGAGAAAAAGAAAATTTGAGCCAATGAAAAAAGATAAAAGATAAAATATAAAATATAAAATATAAAATATAAAAGAAAGACGTGGGCTTATGGCTTCTGTTTGTGAGAGAGATATTTTTTTGAGGTTATTGAGAAGACACGAGAGATGGGAAAAAGTGATAAAACAGGGATAAAAGAGGATAAAATAGTGGAAGAAGAGAAGTTTGTAGCAGAAGAGAAGTAGATTGAAAAGAAAAAACAGTTTTAGCAGGAAGACAAGATACTAAAAAGAAAGAAATATTTAAGAGATATAGGAAGTCCCCGCC
>CAJFPG010000174.1 GCA_904398665.1 Candidatus Geddesella stercoravicola
ACAGTAGTAACTGTCGTGGCACATATTATTCAATTTTCAGCCGATCTCTCGGTGCCTTTATTATACCATACTCAGGAAACTTTTGTCAAGGTAGGGTGAATATGATAGTCGAGAGGTGGGAATAATATTTTATTTAGGCGTTATCAAAGGCACCGCCGAGAGCAACTATAACGCTTGCTCTCGGCGGTAATTTAATTATATAATCAAATAAGTTCTCCCAACATTTGTTTATTGTTATTCTTAAATGACACGGGAAGCATTAGAATCTTATTTGAATTGCTGAATAACGTCGCAGTAGCAGTTCTTCGACGGCATTTTTATCTGCTCGGTCCTTTGCGCATATTCTACAATAACTGAATACATTCCTAAAAACATATTCTGGCACATACGGTCAGCATCATCGTGAAGATGCTTCGGGAACAGATTTTTGTATCCATCAACAAACTTATATACAAGAGCAGCATATTCTTCAATATGGGGAATCAAATAGGTTTCCACAATTTTATTGAAGCTTTCAGTCTGGTCTATGGTAAATGCGGGGGATGTTACAAAGAGACTGCCATCATCTCGTTTGATGATATATCCGTCTTTGATAGCGTTTGCGAGAGAGTCAATGTCGTCGGTTTTACCGTCAAATATAATATCCTGGCATACATTGATATAATTGTCGTACATCATCGGACGGAACGCAATACCGCTAATTGCGTTGAATGCTTTATGCGAACAACCGCCGCGACTTCCCAAATTAGCACTATGCTGTACACCGATCCCGATTCTTTTGTGTTTGCCGGTTTCCATGTTTCCGATGTAAGACCATTCATTACCGTCGAATCTCTTTTTGAACCACGGATACGGAAGCGAGCAGTATTTTGTACTTGCGTATGAAAAAGCAAGCACGCCAAACAAATAAAACAAATCGGTTTCGCTCTTTTCGGCTTTATAAAAATCAAGCTTCATAGCCTGCGTGGTGATTTCTTTCAAAGCGGTCAAAAGATCATCCATAATCGGCATTAATGCTTTTTCGGCATTTTCTTCACAGTAAATGCCGTATTTGTCCGACCAAATAATAAAGTCTGTTTGATATTTACCTTTAGTTGCCTCAACCATTGCCTCGTATTTCAAAAGGTGGCTAATTCTATCTTCGACGTAATATGCCGGTACCCCGCAGAGCTTTGCCAATTCTTCTACGGTACAAGGCTTCTCGTAAGAATAGTATAGGATATTTTGCGACAAAGCATCGTCAATATAGACGGAGGGGAAAGGCTTTCTTTTTCCGTCATAATCTCCGTTTCCGTAAATACCTATGTTCATACGAACAGGACGTAATGCAGTTTCATTCATATCGTCAAACTCCTTTTTTAACTTTTTTCGACCTACCGAAAGCCTCCAGGTAACCGTGCCTTCCGGAATATTCAGCTTATCGGCAATTTCTTTTGTAGAAAGGCCATCGTAATAGTAAAGAATGATGATGTTGCGGTAAATCTCAGATAGCATCGCTATTTTTGTGCGAAGAAAGTCATAGATTTCTTCGTTTTCCTCTTCGCCGTATTCTTCATAGAGCATATTTTCAAGAACATCATAGGAATACGTTACTTGTTTTTTGCCCATAGATCGACGGAAGGATTTTGCTACGTTATTAGCAACACCCCATAACCAAGGTTCAAATTTGCTGTCATCCCTAAGCTTTGGTAACTCGCGAATTACCGTAAGCAATATTTCCTGCGATAGCTCGTCAGCCTCATCGCGGGTATATGTGTGATTAACAGCATATCCATAAACCTTTTCAATATAATCTTCAATAATCTCCGGCTTCATCATTCTCACCTGCCTTTCGCCTATAAAGTGTCGCAAATAGGAATTTCATTGGGTGGTTTTGAAAATTTTGCTAAAATTGTATTACGCCTTAATATACCATGTCTTTCTTGTTGACAGATCTTCTTGAACTGCCCGTTTTCATTATATCACAATGTTAGCTGAAAATAAATTGATTTCGACAAAGTTACAATATTTGTTGAACATAAAATAAATGACAGTACAGTTTTTCGACCATACTGTCATTTTATTTATCCTATTCGGTTTTCGTATTTCTCCGTTAAGGACATCCCGCTTTTTCCTCAGAGGTTTTTTGTCTTTCTTGTTATATCTATTAAATAATATTCTATATTTTTATTCGCTTAATCTATATATATTAGATTTGTCATTGTTCGATTTGATCAAGCGCTTTTAAAATACAGTCGGCAGTGGCTTTGTTGTTAGCGATAGGAATATCATATACCTGAGCGATTCTCAGCAAAGCTTTTACATCCGGATCGTGAGGCATCGCGGTAAGAGGGTCCGAAAAAAAGATTATTATATCTATCTCTCCTCCCGCGACTTTCGCTCCTATTTGTTGGTCTCCCCCGAGGGGTCCGCTGAGGTATGCTTTTACCGGAAGGTTTGTGGCCTGATTTATTTTTTTCGCGGTTGTTCCTGTTCCGCAAAGAAAATGATGAGACAATATCTCTTTGTTTTTATCGCACCATTCTATTATCGTTGGTTTCATGTTGTCATGAGCGATGAGCGCGATTCTTTTAGCCATATTTCTTTCCTCCTCTGTTTCCTTTATTTTAAACGGTGTCCGTCAATTGGGGAGAGTTTTTATCAATTATTTTATAAATTCGTCATGAATGAATTTTACCGCTTTATCGGAGTTTTCCCTGTCTATCAAAACAGAGATCTTTATTTCGCTTGTCGAGATCATGTGTATGTTTATCCCCGCGTTATATAAAGCCTCGAACATTCTGGCGGCGACTCCCGCGTGAGATTGCATCCCGCTTCCGACTATCGAAACTTTCGAGACGTTATCGCTTACGGAAATATCTGAGTTTGGATATGCTTCTTTCAGGAGCTCGACGGCTTTTTTTGCGTTCTCGCTCGCGACGGTGAAGGAAATGTCCTTTTTATTGTCTCGGCCTATTGATTGAAGAATTATGTCCACGTTTATTTTGTTTTGCCCGAGGAGCGCGAATAATCTGAAAGCGACACCCGGCACGTCTTCCAGACCCACTATCGATATACGGGTTACGCTGTCGTCTTTGGTAACTCCTGTAACAAGCATTTTTTCCATATTTCCGACCTCCTTGACTTTTGTGCCCGCTTCTTCTTTGAAGCTTGACAGCACTTCGAGATTTACATGATATTTTTTAGCGAGCTCCACCGATCTGTTTTGCAGAACCTGAGCTCCGAGAGTCGCGAGCTCGAGCATTTCGTCGTATGAGATGACGTCAAGTTTTTTCGCGTTATTTACTTTTCTCGGATCTGCCGTATATACTCCGTCAACATCTGTAAATATCTGGCAAAGATCCGCTTTTAACGCCGCGGCGATCGCCACGGCCGAAGTATCTGATCCTCCTCTTCCGAGGGTCGTTATGTCGTCGTATTTGTTTATTCCTTGGAATCCCGTTATTATTACGATATTTCCTCGGTCAAGCTCTTTAAGGATCCTTTCGTCCGATATGCTTTTTATTCTTGCGTTTGAATGAGCGCTGTTCGAAATAATTCCGACCTGCCACGCGTTCAGCGATATCGCCTGATATCCGAGTTTGGCGATTGCCATCGCTAAAAGAGACGCGGAAATTTGCTCTCCGGTAGAAAGGAGCATATCCATTTCTCTTTTTGAGGCGGAAGGATTTATTTCCGCGGCTTTTTCTATCAGGTCGTCGGTTGTGTCTCCCTGGGCCGATACCACGGCGACGACGCTGTTGCCTTGATTATATGTTTTGATTATTCTTTTCGCGACGCGGAATATTCTTTCGGCGTCGGCTACGGATGTCCCTCCGAATTTTTGGACTATGAGCCCCATCCTTTATCCTCCTTTTAGTTTTGGATTTTGGCTTTTAATCTGATATTATAGGAAGACCTTCAAAACAGTCTGTTTTTATATCTTCAAAATTTTTGACCGAACCATCTCCGGAACGTTCCCACAAAATAGTTCTTTTTCCCCCGGGAGTTAGAGCCTCTATGATATCGGAGCAGACGGCGCTTGCGGTGGCGTCTCTTCCGGCTCCTCTTCCGAGGAAGGTTACTTTGCCTACTTTGTTTCCTTTTACCGTAATTCCGTTATATACGTCATCGACCCTTGAAAGCGGGTTTTTTTCCGGAACGGCGCAGGGGGAAACGAATATTTCGATATTTCCGTTATCGTCTTTCCTCGCTACCCCGAGAAGCTTGACCGCGTATCCGTTTTTTTTCGCTCTTTTTATCTGACTGAGAGATAGATCGTCTATACCTTTATTATATACGTTTGAGGGATAAATGTGTTTCCCGAAAGCGAGAGACGCGAGGATTGATATTTTTCTGCACGTGTCGTGCCCTTTTATATCCGCGGTCGGATCTTTTTCGGCATATCCTAATTCCTGAGCTTTTTTCAAAGCTTCGTCAAAAGATTGATTTTCGTTGAGCATTTTTGTCAGAATATAATTTGTGGTTCCGTTTAATATTCCCACAATGCTTTCTATCTTATTTGCGCCCAAACAATCGTATATCGGATGGATTATGGGAATGCCTCCTCCGACCGACGCCTCGAAAAGATATCTCACCCCGGCTTTTTCGGCTATCTCGAAAAGTTCGTCTCCCTTTTCCGAAACAAGTTCTTTATTGGAGGTTATTACGTGTTTTCCCTTTGTCAACGCTCTTTTCGTAAAATCATAAGCTATCGATTTCCCGCCGATTGTTTCGACTACCGCCTCAATCTCTTCGTCATTTTCGATCAATGAAAAATCATGTATGATCTTGTCTTCAAATTTGTCTCCCGGAAAATCTCTCACGTCAAGAATATATTTTACGTCGATATCTTTTCCTGTTTTGCAAAGGATTTCTTCTCTGTTGTCGCAAAGGACTCCGGCGACGCCCCCGCCGACCGTTCCGTATCCGAGAATGGCAATTTTATTCATGGTGTTTCCCTTTTCGTTCAATTATAATGATTTTGTTTACAATATTAATATTATACAATAAAAAAACGATCACTTCAAGACTAAAAACCTTATCAGTCTTAAAATTTTTGTAAAATTTACCGAAATTTATTGCATTTGCGGATCGAATTATATAAGATACATTATATAAAGAAAAATTATTTTAGGATTATGTCCGGAGGTTGAGAATTATGCGAAAACTTCTTTTACACTCTTGTTGCGGTCCGTGCAGTACTCACGTTATAGAGACTCTTTCTTCCGAGTATCGGATTACGGTGTTTTACTATAACCCGAATATTTTGCCCGAGGAAGAGTATATCCACAGACGTTCCGAGCAGGAAAGATTTATTCGGGAATATTCCGAACTTACCGATTTGAAAATAGATTATATTGAGGGCGATTACGCGCCGGAGACTTTTTTTTCGGTAATTAAGGGACACGAAACGGATAAAGAGGGCGGCGGAAGATGCGATCTTTGTATAGCTCACAGAATGGAGGTCACGGCAAACAGGGCAAAAGAATTGGGTTTTGATTTGTTTTGCACCACATTGTCGGTAAGCCCTCATAAAAACGCGGCTTTCATCAATAAAACCGGAGAATTTCTCTCAAAAGAAACTGGCGTTTCATATCTTGTTTCCGACTTTAAGAAGAAAGACGGTTATAAGCATTCTGTCGAGATGTCAAAAAGGTTCGGTCTTTACAGGCAAAATTATTGCGGATGTAACCTTGGAAAATGATTATATCCGTCAATGGTATATTTTATGGTATATTTTTTTGAAAAACACGAAAAATATGTAAATATTGACGAACGCCGAAGATTTATGATAAATATCTTCGACACAAATTACAAAAAGTTCACAAAAAGGGGGTTGACAGGTAGAAGGGGGTGTGATATAATAAATAAGCTGCCGCGAGAGAGGGAAACTCTTAGAG
>CAJFPG010000175.1 GCA_904398665.1 Candidatus Geddesella stercoravicola
AAATTTTTGGTCGTTAAAAAAATACATCCATTTGCCACATTTATGACTTTCGATCAACTTCGCCTTTTCTGTAAGATACCAACACCAACCTCTAAGTCTTTCCATTTTGAATACCTACTTTATATTGTATAAATTTCAATTCGTTAATTTTTGCAATAGATTATGGAAAAAGTGTAATTTTATAGTATTTCTCTTTCTTTATAATAGCATTTAATTCAACCTTGTCATCAGTCGATATGGAGAGGTCTCTTTTACAGGCGATATGTTCGAATGTCCCTGCTTATGTGGTATAAAAGGGGAAAAGCGAGAGATTTCGCCATCGAAGATTATGATATTTTACGTATAGTGTTTTATATTGTCATGAAACAGGTACTATTTGGATACCAAAATATAAAAATCCGTCGTAATTTCAAAGGCATTAACAGATAAAAAAGTCAGTAGTTAAATAGTTTTCATAATTTAATGCTTTTAGATAATTCAAAATTAAATATTATTTTTTATCATCGTATCACGTTTTTTTATTTTTTTCAATGGAAATATGAATATTTTTAAAAAAATTCGCAAAGATTTCATAACATTGAAATTTCACTTTTATATTTTCTACGCTTTTGTACTTTATACTTATATCCATAAATTATATATTTTCAATGTCCTTCTGTATATCTATTGTAATATATTGTATATATCTATGATCTATGCGCCGATTTATTTTCTTTCTTTAATGGTTTTGCGGGATTTTTGGGGAATTGAGGAAAAAATATTGATTTTAAATTTAATGTATAATTTTATAGGTTCGAGAGATTTATTTGTTTCGAAAAATTTTTGAAAGATGGATGTTTTATTGCTTGAAAAGTTCACATATAAAATGTAAAATATTTTTCGGATTAAGAATGATTAAGAATTAAGATAACTGATAAATTGGTAAACATGGCAAAAAGTGTTGTCGATATTTTATATTGCTTTATGTTTGTTTTGTTTTCGCTTTTCTTGCTTTTTTTTGATTTATAATTTTTATAATTTTGAGATTTATTTTTTGATTTTGGAGTTTTGGAGTATTGATTTAAAATTAAAACAGGGGATGATAATTTATGGTTTATGACGTATTGATAGCGGGCGCCGGCGTTGTGGGCGGGATGGTCGCCCGTGAGTTGTCGAAGTATAATTTGGCCGTATGTATTCTTGAAAAGGAAAATGATGTCGCGTGCGGCGCGAGCAAGGCGAACAGCGGAATAATTCACGGGGGATACGATCCGATGCCCGGGACTTTAAAAGCAAAATTGAATGTCGAGGGCGTTCCTTTGCTGTACCAAGCGGCGGAAGAGTTGAATGTGCCCTATCGGCGTAACGGCTCTTTAATTGTGGCTTTCGGGACGGAAGAAGAACGAACTTTAAGAAAATTATACGACAGAGGAATAGAAAACGGCGTGAACGGAATGTCTATTATTTCCGGCGAGGAGGCCCGAAGAACAGAACCGAATATCTCTTCGGAAATTACGGGAGCTTTGGTAGTTTCGTCCGCCGGTATAATATGTCCGTACGAACTGACTATCGCGGCGGTCGGGAACGCTATGGACAACGGAGTAGAGTTGCGGCGAAATTTTGAGATTGTGTCCGTTGACAAAAATGATGATATATTTACCGTAAACTCCGCGAACGGAGAGAGTATAAAAGGAAGATTCTTTGTCAACTGCGCGGGAACCGCCGCGGATAAGGTCGCTTCTTTTTTTAAAGACGACTTTTTCAAAATTATTTTCAGAGCCGGAGAGTATTTGCTTCTCGATAAGACTGAGGGAGGTAAGGTTTCTCATACTATTTTCAGAGTTCCCACGGAAAAGGGCAAAGGAATTCTTGTGTCTCCTACCGTGGACGGGAATTTGATTACCGGCCCTACCGCGACGGAGGTCTTTGAGGCGGACGATAAAAGGACCACGCCGTCGGGAATGGAGAGCGTTATGTCCTCCGCCAAAGAAAGCGTTCCCTCTATCGAGTTCAGAAAAGTTATAACGTCGTTCGCCGGGGTCAGAGCTTCCGAGAAGGACGGAGATTTTATAATACGGCGTTCCGAAAAAGTAAAAGGGCTTGTTCACGCCGCGGCGATAGATTCTCCCGGACTTACCTCCTGTGTTTCGATAGCGCGGCTTGTCGCGGATTTGCTTCGCAAGGAGGGGCTTGTAACGCGGGAAAACCCGAATTGGAACGGGATAAGAAAAGATCCTCACGCTTTCAGAAAAATGAGCGACGCGGAAAAGGACGAGTATATTAAGGGACACGTTGAGTTTGGGAAAATAGTCTGTCGTTGCGAAACGGTGAGCGAGGGCGAAATAAGGGCGGCGCTTCGTGAAAATCCGATACCGTACGACATCGACGGTATTAAACGTCGTACTCGCTCCGGAATGGGAAGATGTCAGGGAGGATTTTGCTCTCCGTCAGTTATGAGAATAATTTCTGAAGAGCTTGGTATCCCATTGGAGGAAGTTTCCAAAAAGGGGAAAGGTTCAGAATTTGTTATAGGAAAGATGTAAAAAGATGTAAATGGTATGAAGGGATAATTTTATGATTGAACATGATATAGTGGTAATAGGCGGGGGCCCCGCCGGAATGGCGGCGGCGGTTGCGGCTTATGACAGAGGGGTCGAGGATGTGATAATTCTCGACAGAGAGGAAGATGAGGGAGGAATCCTTCGCCAGTGCATTCATAATGGGTTCGGACTTCATAAACTCGGAGAAGAGCTTACGGGGCCGGAATACGCCGCGGTCTATTCTGAAAAGGTTCAAAGCAGAGGGATAAAAATTTTAACTGAGACGACCGCGATATCTCTTTCTCCGGAGCGTGTGGTTACGGCCGTGAGCCGAAATGGGTTGACGAAGATTAAAGCCGGAGCCGTCGTATTGGCTATGGGGTGCAGAGAAAGGAGCCGAGGCGCTCTCAATATAAGCGGGACGAGACCGGCCGGGATTTTCAGCGCCGGGACGGCTCAGAAGCTTATGAACTGCGAGGGATATCTTGTGGGAAAACGGGCGGTTATTTTAGGCTCGGGAGATATCGGGCTTATAATGGCCCGCAGAATGACTCTCGAAGGGGCAAAGGTTGAGGCCGTCTGCGAGATAATGCCGTATTCGGGAGGCCTTACGAGAAATATTGTTCAATGTCTTGAAGATTTTGGAATTCCTCTTTATCTGAGTCATACGGTGGCGGAGATTCACGGTTCTAAGCGTTTGACCGGGGTTACCATTGCGGAAGTGGATGAGAACAGAAAGATTAAAGACGAGACGCGAATGTATATACCTTGCGATACGTTGCTTTTATCTGTCGGGCTTATTCCGGAAAATGAGCTTTCGGTTCTTGCCGGGATATCTATTGATCCGATCACCGGAGGCGCGGAGGTGGACGAATTCAGACAAACATCCGTTCCGGGAATTTTCGCGTGCGGGAATGTTTTACATGTTCACGATTTAGTGGACTATGTCTCGGACGAGGCGGAGATCGCCGGAAAAAGCGCCGCCGATTGTGTTTTGGGAAAACTTATTGGGGGAAAAACAATTTCAACAATTGCCGGAGACGGAGTTCGTTATGTTTTGCCCCGGAGAGTTCATATTGATAACGCGGATGACGTTTCTCTGTTTCTGAGGGTGTCAGCTCCTCGCAAAAATGTGAAATTAAGAGCGCTTTGCCGTGGGAATGTTCTTTCGGAAAGCATTAGGATTAAAGTCGCTCCCGGGGAAATGGAAAAAATAACGATTAAGGCCGATAAATTAAAGGATATCGAGGGAAATATAGAGGTGTCGTTGGAGGAAATTTTATGACGAGGAATTTAACTTGTATTATCTGTCCCAAAGGATGTTCTCTTTCTCTGAACGTTGACGGTGAAAATTTGAATGTTTCCGGTTTCGGATGTTTGAGAGGAAAAAAATATGCGGAAGACGAGTTTTTTCATCCGTCGAGAACCGTCACTTCTACGGTGAGAGTCGTTAACCGAAAGGATCTAATGGTGAGCGTGAAAACGTCAAATCCCATTCCGAAAGAAAAGATATTCGAAGTTATGGCGAAAATTCGCTCTTCCTCCGTTAAGGCTCCGGTATCAATCGGGGACGTCATTTTAAAAGATGTTTACGGGGCGGATATAATCGCGACGAAGAATATCAGATAATACGATAATATTGATATTAGATTTGTTAGAAACTATAATTGTGCAAATGTACGGCAGATGACTGATTTAATTGATAAGCTTTCGAGGCTTGAATATAAAATATCAGTTATATTTATTTTCGAACAAATATTTTGTTAAAAAATAAAAATTTTGTTTTGTAAAAAATTCTTTCATTCTCTATAATATTTGTGTTTATATGACGTAGAACTAAAAATATTGTGTTGTCTTGTTTGGTTTTGTCGTTGGGCGTCGTTTTGTTTTTTTTATTACCGTATTTGTGACACAGATATTTGTTTGTTTTTTTATATTCACCGATTATAATAAAGTCATACGGGGGACGGTATAAACCGTCGCCGTGATGAAAATATTAGATTATATAACGCGATAAATATATAATAGGCGGTGATGATATGAAAACATTATATCTTGTTACGGGAGGCGCGGGACATCTCGGGACCGCCGTCATAAAAAGGATTTTGTCTGACGGCGGGCAGGTTAGGGCGCTTTGTCTCGAAGGAGAAAAACATCTTCCGGAGGGGGCCGAGATTTGTTACGGCGACGTTCTTGACGTTTCTTCTCTCGAACGGTTCTTTTCCGATATTGAAGATCGAGAGGTCATAGTTATTCATTGCGCCGGAGTTGTCTCAATTTCATCGAAATTTGATCAAAGAGTATTTGATGTGAATGTCACGGGAACGAAAAATGTAACGGATCTTTGCGTTGCTAAGAATGTAAAAAAACTTATATACGTAAGTTCTGTTCACGCTATCCGGGAAAAGCCCGTCGGGCAGGTCATGACCGAACCGGACGTATTTGATCCCGAAAAGGTTACGGGATTTTACGCAAAGACGAAAGCGGAGGCTACAAGGTATGTTTTGTCCGCCGTTTCAAAGGGGCTTGACGCGGAGGTTGTTTTTCCGTCGGGAATTATCGGTCCCTATGATTACGGCAGAAGTCATACCAATACGATGGTTTCGGATTATGTAAATCATAGACTTGTATCGGCGGTTAAGGGCGGATATGATTTCGTGGATGTCCGTGATGTCGCGGACGGAATTATAGCGTGCGCCGAGAGAGGAAAGCCGGGAGAAGGGTATATTCTTTCGGGAGGATATCATTCTATAAAGGAAATTCTTTATGATTTGCATGAGATAACGGGACAGAAAGAAATAAAATCTTTTTTGCCGGTTAAATTTGTCAATTTGGTAGCTCCTCTATGTGAGCTTTACTACAAAATCAGGAAGGAACCTCCTCTGTTTACAAAATATTCGATTTATACTCTTTCCTGTAATTCCGCTTTTTCGAACGAAAAGGCAAAAAAAGAACTTGGATTTTCTCCGAGAAATATAAAAGATACTCTTCGCGATACGTTTTTCTGGCTTTCTCGAATCGGAAAAGTAAAGCCCCTGAAATGTTAATTTGCGAAAATTTAATAGTGAGATCTGATAAAGCCCCGCCTTTTATAAAAGGCGGGGCTTTATCATTATAATATTTTTCGGCAAACTAACCCTTGACTTTTATACGAGGTCGCCGAATCTCATTGAAATTTATTTGTTTCTCGTTGATAAAATTTTTTATCTTTTTTTTTCTTTTTCTTTTTCTTTTTATCTTTATCTTTATCTTTAACGATGTATAAATATATTACTCTATTATATCCTTTTTTATTTCAAGATACTTAATCTTGGCGGCTGCCGCCGAAATGTAATATAAATAAATGATAGTTTATTTCCATTGTGTCAATGCTCAATACGGCTCGCGGTCTTTATTTATCTTTGTTGTTTTGTGAGGAGCGGAGACGGTGGAGACGGTATTATAAAAAGAAAAAATGTTTTTTATCAAATTTTTTTGCTTTTTTGACGAAATAGATATAATTATATCGATAAGGTTATATCGATTATAACATTTAGGCATTTGCATTTGCCGAAATGTTGATGTATAATAAAATCACGGAAGAATATTGCCCGTAGGTAAGGAGGACGGAAATGAAGATATCATACAGCGCCGTCAAAAGGCTTCCGTCATATCTGAGATGTCTTAAAGAGTTTTCGGAGGACACTAAAAACGTTTCTTCGAGGCTTTTGGCGGAAAAACTCGGATTAGGGGAAATTCTCGTCAGAAAGGATCTCTCCGCGATCAGCGGGGAGGGAAAACCGAGAATCGGGTATGACAGAAAAACTTTGATAAGCGTTTTGGAAGAAACGCTCGGTTATAATTCCGAAAACTCGGCGGTCCTTGTCGGCGCGGGAAAATTAGGATCGGCGCTTTTGGATTACGGGGGATTTGCCGAGGCCGGTATTCGGATAACGGCCGCGTTTGACAACGATATAAAGAAAATAGGAGTATCCGAGGGCGGAAAATATATTTATCCTCTTTCCGATTTTGAGGAATTTTGCCGACAGTCAAACGTGAAAATCGGGATAATAACGGTTCCCGCCGACGAGGCGCAGGGAATCTGCGATCTTATGGAGAGAAGCGGGCTTGAAGCGATTTGGAATTTCGCTCCGGTATCCTTGAAAACAGACGGAGGGATACTTATACATAATGAGAACATGGCGGAATCGTTGGCGTTGCTGTCAAGTTTTTTAAAAAAGCGATCCGATACCGAAAGTTCGGAAGATTAGACAGAAATAAAAAGTTAAAGAAACAGAAAAGATTAAGAAAACTGTAAAAAATCGCAAAAATTAATAAAAATTAAGAATTCTGAAAATTCAAGAAAACTGAAAAATTAAGAAAACCGAAAAACTAAGAAGACCGAAAAACTAAGAAGACTGAAAAACTAAGAAAACTGCCCCCCCCCAAAAAAAAACTGAAAATCAAAGAAAATTGAAAAATTAAGGATACTGAAAACCCAAGAAAACCAAAAAAACAAGAAGACCGAAAACTCAAAAAAATTGAAAAAACCAAGAAAACTCATAAATAAATCAATAACGGAAGAAGGAGAAGAATTTGATGAAAAAAGAACGTGTAACGGTAGACAACGTAGAAGCTCTCGAAAAAACAATCGCGGAAGTTCGAGAAGCTCAGAAAATCTTCGCGACGTACACCCAGGAGCAGGTCGATAAGATTTTTCTCGCTGCGGCGTCGGCGGCCAATAAAGAGAGGATATCTCTCGCGAAGGCGGCCGTCGAAGAAACCGGTATGGGCGTAGTTGAGGACAAGGTCATAAAAAACCACTATGCCGCCGAGTATATTTACAACGCTTATAAAAATACCAAGACCTGCGGAGTTATCGAGGAGGATAAGGCGTACGGTATAAAGAAAGTGGCGGAACCGATAGGAGTTATCGCCGCGGTCATCCCGACGACTAACCCGACGTCCACCGCCATATTCAAAACCCTTATAGCTCTTAAAACCAGAAACGCGATAATCATAAGCCCTCACCCGAGAGCTAAAAAAAGCACTATTGAGGCCGCTAAAATTGTTCTTGAAGCCGCGGTCAAAGCCGGAGCTCCGGAGGGTATAATCAGCTGGGTAGACGTTCCTTCCCTTGAAATGACCAATCTTTTGATGAAAGAGGCGGATATAATTCTCGCGACCGGAGGCCCGGGAATGGTAAAGGCCGCTTATTCAAGCGGAAAGCCCGCTCTCGGAGTCGGAGCCGGCAATACTCCCGCCATAATTGACGATACCGCGGATATTGTTCTCGCGGTCAACTCAATAATCCATTCTAAGACCTTTGATAACGGTATGATCTGCGCTTCCGAGCAGTCGGTAATCGTTCTCAAAAACGTATATGACAAGGTCAAAAAAGAATTTAAGGAAAGAGGCTGTTATTTCCTGTCTCCCGAGGAGACTGAAAAAGTCAGAAAAACGATAATTATAAACGGTTCGCTTAACGCCAAAATAGTCGGACAGAAAGCTTATACGATAGCTTCTTTGGCCGGCGTTAAGGTTCCTGAAAATACCAAGATACTTATAGGAGAGGTAGAGAGCGTCGATATATCCGAGGAATTCGCTCACGAAAAACTCTCTCCCGTTCTCGCGATGTATAAGGCGAAAGACATTCACGACGCTTTTGATAAAGCGGAGCATCTTATAGCGGACGGCGGATACGGACATACTTCTTCGATTTATCTTAATCCCGTGACTGAAAAAGAAAAACTCGCCGAGTTTGAAGAGAGAATGAAAACTTGCCGTATACTTGTCAACACTCCTTCTTCCCAAGGTGGTATCGGAGACCTTTATAACTTCAAACTTCCCCCGTCCCTTACTCTCGGCTGCGGCTCCTGGGGAGGAAACAGCGTTTCCGAGAACGTCGGAGTCAAACATCTTATCAATATCAAAACAGTCGCGGAAAGAAGGGAAAATATGCTTTGGTTCAGAGCTCCTGAAAAAGTTTATATCAAAAAAGGCTGCCTGCCGGTTGCTCTTGACGAGTTGAAAAACGTTATGCACAAGAAAAAGGCGTTCATTGTTACCGACAGTTTCCTCTATCATAACGGATACACAAAACCCATAACCGATAAACTTGACGAGATGGGAATACAGCACACGACATTCTTTGACGTCGCTCCCGATCCGACGCTCGCGTGCGCGAAAGAGGGCGCGGCGCAGATGAAAGCTTTCGAACCTGATTGCATAATAGCTCTCGGGGGAGGTTCCGCGATGGACGCCGGTAAAATTATGTGGGTTCTTTATGAGCATCCCGAGGCGGACTTTATGGATATGGCGATGCGGTTCGTCGATATCCGCAAGCGTGTCTACACTTTCCCCCATATGGGTGACAAAGCGTATTTCATAGCTATTCCGACTTCCGCCGGAACAGGTTCCGAGGTCACTCCTTTCGCGGTTATAACCGACGAGAAATCCGGAGTAAAATATCCGCTCGCGGACTATGAGCTGCTTCCCGATATGGCTATCGTTGACACTGATTTCCATATGTCCGCGCCGAAAGGTCTTACCGCGGCTTCCGGTATCGACGCTGTCACTCACGCTCTTGAAGCTTACGCTTCGATGATGGCGACCGATTATACCGACGGACTCGCGCTGAAAGCTCTCAAAACGATATTTGAGTATCTTCCTCGCGCTTACGATAACGGTCAGACGGATATAGAAGCCCGCGAGAAAATGGCGAATGCCGCCACAATGGCCGGTATGGCGTTCGCGAACGCTTTTCTCGGAGTTTGCCATTCTATGGCTCATAAGCTCGGAGCTTTCCATCATTTGGCTCACGGCGTAGCCAACGCTTTAATGATAGACGAGGTTCTGCGTTTCAATTCCGCCGAAGTTCCGGTAAAAATGGGAACTTTCCCGCAGTACGATCACCCGAAGACTCTCGCCCGTTACGCCGAGGTCGCGGATTATCTCGGAATAAAGGGTAAGACGAATGAGGAAAAACTGGAAAATCTTATTAAAGCTATCGATGAGCTTAAAGAGAAAGTCGGAATCAAAAAGACCATTAAGGATTACGGCATCGACGAAAAAGATTTCCTTGATCGTCTTGACGCGATGGTCGAACAGGCGTTTGACGATCAGTGCACCGGGGCGAACCCGCGTTATCCTCTTATGAGCGAAATAAAACAGATGTATCTTAACGCTTATTACGGAACAAACGTCAGAGTTTAAGGAGGAGACAAAAAATGAATTCGGATAAAATCATCGCTGTAAGAACGAATAAGACAATCTATCGCGACGGCGGTAAATGTATCAAGGTTTTCAACTCGGATTATTCGAAAGCCGATATTTTAAACGAGGCTTTGAATCAGGCGAGAATAGAAGAAACAGGGCTTAATATTCCAAAAATTTTGGCTGTTGAGACGACCGACGGCAAATGGTCGATAGTTTCGGAGTATATCGAGGGAGAGACGCTCGCGTCTCTGATGGAGAAAAATCCGGACAAGGAAGATGAATATCTTGAACTTTTCGTGGATCTGCAAATGGAAGTACATTCGAAAAAAGCCCCGCTTCTCAATAAACTTAAAGACAAAATGAAACGCAAGATTTCCGAGGCTGATCTTGACGCGACCACTCGCTATGAGCTTCATACCCGTCTTGAAGGTATGCCGAAGCACGACAAGGTCTGCCATGGAGATTTCAATCCCTCCAATATAATCATAAAAAAGGACGGGACGCCTTATATAATCGACTGGTCTCACGCTACTCAGGGCAATGCCTCAGCGGATGTGGCGAGAACATATCTTCTCTTTGTTCTCTCCGGGAAAGAGGATATCGCTAAAAAGTATATGAATCTTTTCTGCAAGAAAAGCGATACCGCCAGACAGTATATCGAAAAATGGCTTCCCATCGTCGCGGCTTCTCAGTCGGTAAAAGGAAAGAAGGAGGAAAGAGAAATACTTCTTTCTTGGGCGAATGTCGTCGATTACGAATAAAGGAGACTAACGATGAAAGTTACGGTTTGTATAGGGAGTTCCTGTCACATTAAAGGTTCCAGGCAGGTCGTTCAGCAGTTGCAGGATATGATTGCCGAACATGGACTCGGGGACGTAGTGGATTTAGGCGGGACTTTCTGTATGGGAAAATGTCAACAGGGAGTCTGCGTTACCGTGGACGACGATTTTTATTCAGTCAGTCCCGAAAACACGAAAGATTTCTTTGAAAAACAGATTCTTTCAAGGATGTGATGATGTTGATCGTGCAGATTTGCGTCGGCAGTTCCTGCCATCTCAAAGGGTCTCACGATATCGTCGAGCTTCTTCAAGACGCCGTAAAAGAACATAATTTGGAAAACGAAATTACGCTTGCCGGCAGCTTTTGCGCCGGCAAGTGTAATCGCATCGGAGTTACGGTTACTGTGGACGACGATATTTATCCGGGGATTACCAGGGAAAATTTCAGAGAATTTTTTGAGGATAAAATACTTAAAAAAATTAAGAGCGAGGGGGCGTGACAAAAATGGCGGATTGTCTGAGATTAAAAAAATCAAATTGTAAAAATTGCTATAAGTGTATTCGCCACTGCCCGGTAAAGTCCATTCGGTTCTCGGGGAATCAGGCTCATATTATCGGAAACGAGTGTATTCTTTGCGGACAGTGTTTTGTGGTATGTCCCCAGAACGCGAAAGAAATAGTTGACGAAACCGAAAAGGCGAAAGTCCTCTTGGAAAGCGGCGACCCGGTTATTGTCAGTCTCGCTCCGTCTTTTGTCGCGAATTACGACGGCGTCGGTATAGGCGCTATGAGAGAAGCTTTGAAAAAACTCGGCTTTTTTGACGCCGAAGAGACCGCGATAGGAGCCACAATAGTAAAAAGAGAATATGAGAGAATTCTTCATGAGGAAAAAAGGGATATTGTAATTTCTTCCTGTTGTCATTCGGTAAATCTTTTGATACAAAAATATTTTCCCGACGTTCTTCCTTGTTTGGCCGACGTTTTATCTCCGATGCAAGCTCATTGTTTGGATATCAAAAAGAGATATCCAAACGCCAAAACGGTGTTTGTCGGGCCTTGTGTCGCAAAAAAAGACGAGGCGTCGCATTATGAGGGAATCGTAGACGCCGTCTTGACTTTTGAAGAGTTAACCCGTTGGTTTAAAGATGAGAATATAGAACTGAGACAGGAGATGGATTCGAATCCCGAAAGTAGAGCCAGATTTTTTCCGACGGCGGGAGGAATTCTTAAAACGATGACTCAAAACGAGCCGGGGTATACATATATAACAATAGACGGGGTCGATAATTGTATCGCCGCTCTTAAAGATATTGAGAGCGGAAAGATACATCATTGTTTTATCGAGATGTCTTCTTGTGTCGGAAGCTGTATCGGGGGGCCGGTAATGGAAAAGTTTCACCGTTCTCCTATAAAGGATTATACGTCGGTTTCCAATTTCGCGGGGAAAAAGGATTTTGATGTCGCTCAACCGGATTCTTTGGCGGTTCGAAAAACTTTCGAGGCGATTCCTAAAAAGCTTTTGCCGCCTACTGAGGCTGAAATACGCGAAATTTTAAAACAGATGGGAAAGACAAGTCCGGAACAAGAACTTAACTGCGGATCCTGCGGATATAATACTTGCAGAGAAAAGGCTATCGCCGTATTTCAGGGCAAAGCTGAAATATCGATGTGTTTACCGTATTTGAAAGACAGAGCTGAGAGTTTTTCCGATAATATAGTGAACAATACGCCGAACGGTCTTATAGTTTTGAATGAGAATTTAGAAGTTCAACAGATAAACAGAGCCGCTCAGAAAATAATGAATCTTAGGTCTGCTTCCGATATCCTCGGGGATCAAATAGTGAGGGTTATGGATCCTCAGATATTCATGGATGTTTTGAGAACCGGCGTCGGAGTCAGGGACAAGAGAA
>CAJFPG010000176.1 GCA_904398665.1 Candidatus Geddesella stercoravicola
AGGAATGTAGGGTAGCTCTTTTGAAGAAAAGTAAAAATCTTACCGATGTAAATTTCATAGAAGGAATGGCTTGCGTCGGGGGCTGTATAGGCGGCGCGGGGTGTCTCACTCACGGGACCAAAGATAAAGCCGAGGTCGATAAATACGGCAGGGAAGCGCTTGAAAAGACAATTGCCGACGCCGTTTCAATGCTGAAATAAGCTTTTGGAAAAGCTGTCTATATTGTGCGTTTTTTTCTGTTTTTATATAATTTTATTATCTTTTTATTTTGTTTTTTGAATTTAGCAAAAAGACCTTGCCGTGTTTCGCGGCGTGGTCTTTTTTTGATTTCGGAAAATATATAAAATAATCATATTATTTTTTACTTTTATTTTTACTTTTTTATTTTTGCTTTTTTTTGTTTGTCTTTCGGTATCGGAATTTTCAGTTTATGGATTTTTGTCGGCGGGGAGTCGTCTAAAAATATTTTTCGACATAAAGGATGATTTTATGTCGTTTTTTCGTAAAAAAGGGAAAAGTGATAATTGTTTTATTTATTTTTTTAATGATTAAAAAAGTAAATAAAAAAGACCGGATTTTCCGGTCTTTTTTTGTGTATTTTAAAGGTGCTTTTATGTATAAAATGATATTTTTTGAAAATTATAAGTAAAAAAAATGTAAATTTTCAAAAAATTAACAAAAAAAATGAAGAAAACAAAATTTTGTCACAAAAATCATAAAAAGTGACAAAAGTATGACTTGACACAGAAAATTACGATTTGGTATTATTTAGTTACAAAAAAGAACTCGTACAAAAAAAGATCTCGGCAAACCAAAAAGACATAAATCGATATTTTAATATATTGATTTAGTTTAAAAAATTTATTTCCAACAAGAGATTGTCTCTGAGATTTTTTTTACTGCTATGAAAGGATGATTTTAAGGGGTTTTGTATTTACCTTCCCTTGCCCTCGCGTTTATAGATAGAAGAGCTGTCGGCGGCTCCGCTGTTTTGCATAAAAAATGAAAGAGTATGGTTCTCATAATTATTCAAATGTTTTTCAATTTCTTCCTCCGGCAATATTTCACATGTGGGAAGATTTTGTAAAAGCTTTATGTAGGTTTCTTCAACGGGAATTTTAAAATTTTGTTCACACCATTCGTTCAATACGCTGAGCCAAACAGCATTCGTATGAGTGGGAAGAGAATTTCCGGTAAAATGCTCGGAAATATTTGAAAGACTTTTTTTAATAATATTGATCCCGTCGTCGTCTTTAATTAATCTTTTAAACAATACCGAGTTGTTTTTAATTGTGTAAAGGATTGATATTGTTATTTCTTTCCAGGTTGCGTTAGCTCCGTAAATATCGGAAAACGCCGACAGCTTTTCATTTGTTATCTTTAACGCTAAATCGTATTTATCCTCATAATAGCGGTAAAAGGTTTGGTGCGAAACGTTCGCGTCTTTTATGATATTAGTGAGTTTTACTTTTCTGAAAGGCACCGTTTCAAGTATTGATATAAAACTTTTTTCTATTTTATCCTCAACTTCATTTCTGACCCTCATTTAATCACCTCATATCTTATTTAATTTAATTTTTTTCGATAAAATTTTTAAGTTATATTATAATTGTATACTATTTTTTAATAAAAGTCAATATATTTTTGAAATTTTACAATTAACACAATAATGATTTTAGATTTTATATTATTACGAATAGTGAGGTATGAAAAAAATGCAAGAAAAAACAACTTATCCGAATCCTAACAGAGCTCCGAAAAAATTCACAGCGAAAAGTCTTCACGGAAGGACAAGATTAATGGTTGTCAGTTATAAAGACACCCACCGTTTTTTAAATTTCTGTATTAATGTTTTCGGTTGGGACATGATAGAGACCCCTGAGGCCGCCAGCGGGATTCCGGCGGGAGATCCCCATCCCGGTATGCTGGTCGCCACCGGACCCGCCCAGTACGATTACGAAGGAGTTACTCCCGGTCATATGAATCTTTTTGTGCATTGGGCGCCGGGAAAACTGGAAAAAATAGGGCCTTTTATGGAAATAGATATGGATCATCCGCTTGAAGAAACAATAAAAAAGATAACGGATCACGGCGGAAAATTGATTCTTGATAAAACAAAGTCCGCGCTCGCCAAACCTCTCGATGACAGCAAACAGAGCTGGCAGCCGCACGCGGTTATAGAAGACCCGTCCGGAAATTATCTGTATTTGTGGAAATGTCCGTCGTCGAGAACTTGGGACGAACTTGAAACGGAATACGACATCTGACAGTCAGTTTTAGCGAAAGAAAAAATTTTTAGTTCAATATGTGAATGTGAAATTTAATTTAATACGAACAGCTTACGTTGAAAAAGAGAAAATTTTTCAGTCTTATTCAGTGTTATAAAGGAGAATTTTTATGAAAAAAGTATATACTTGCTACGCTTGCGGTTTTCCGATGGCTTTTGAGGAGACCGAGGTTCCGGCTTCTTGTCCTGGGTGCGGAGCTCCGAGATCTCAATTCTTGGAGGAACCGTGGCTCGGGAGCATAGATAAGAGAAGAATACATGTTGATCCCCCTAAGGCGGATCCGAACCGCGATCCGTTCGATCTTTCTTTCCATCCCGCCAAAGATTTTATACCTCAAAAGGGAGACGGGAGAGTTCGCAGATGGGTTATGTATTATAAAAAGGGAACCGCGGGAGAAACTCGTTCGTTTTATGAGGATCTTTTCGGATGGGATATACTTGATGTCGAAGGTACTGACAATGAAAATCCCGTTATGTACTGCGCGACCGGTCCCGGAACGCCGGATTGGGAACCGAGAGTATGTTCTTTCGGTTACGGTTTCCTTGTTCCTTTCGAGGACAACGGTGAAGTTCCGGAGCCGAGTATGGTTGTCGAAGTGAAAAACATAGACGAGACAGTTAAAAAAGCGTTGGAATGCGGAGGAAAGCTGATAAGAGAAAAATTTGTTTTTCTCGGAGATACTTATGCGGAGATCCGGGATTCCGAGGGAAATCCGTATTATCTGTGGGAACTTCCCGACAATGTTCCCGATTACTGTATTCACGGAGTCGCCAATACGGGAGCTCAGTAAATCGATAAAAGGGAAACAGTAAAAAGATAAACCTTTGCGGCGGCCGTTTTAGAAGCGTCGCCGCCGGTTTAAATCGAAACGATTTGATTTTTTGATATTTTGTGTTTCGGGTTAGCTCGGAACCGAAAGGAAAATCAGACGGACGGGAGGTAAGAAAATTGGATGAAATAATTCTTAAAGCGGAACATATGTTCAAGGAATTCGGTCCCACAAAAGCTGTAACGGATGTTACGTTAGAGCTTCACGCCGGGCGGGTTACCGGTCTTGTCGGCGAAAACGGTTCCGGCAAGTCTACGCTTTCGAGTATGATAGCGGGCGTTTATCCTCCGACGAAAGGAGAAATGATTTATAAGGGAGAGCCGTATTCTCCGAAATCCGTTCTTGACGCGAGAAAATCAGGGATTCAGTATCTGACTCAGGAACAGGGAACTATCGACGGTATGACCGTCGCGGAAAATATGTTCCTCGGCGAAGAAGACGTGATGTCGAAAGCCGGAATGGTAAACATGGGAAAGATAAACAGGCGTTCGAAGGAGATACTCGGGGAGAACGGGCTCGATTATGTGGATCCGAAGGCTTCTATCGAAAAATATTCGTTCGAGGACAGGAAAATGATAGAGACCGCGAGAGCTTTGAGTCATCAGCCTTCGGTTTTGATAATCGACGAGACGACGACCGCTCTTTCTCAAAGAGGAAGAGACCGTATATACGAGATAATATTCGAACAGAAGGCGAAAGGAACCGCGATATTGGTTATTTCTCACGATCTTGACGAAGTAAAAAAGCTTTGCGACGAGGTTGTGGTAATGAGAGACGGCGCTTATATCGCCACTCTTACGGGCGACGAGATCGAGCCTGACAATATCCGTCGGAATATGATAGGGAGAGATATAGACGGGTCGTATTACAGGCCGGATTTTGAGTGCTCTTATGAGGAAGAAGTTGTCCTTAAAGTTGAGAATTTGAGCGTGGACGGAATTTTCTCCGACATAAGTTTCGATTTACATAAAGGGGAGATTCTCGGTATAGGAGGTCTCAGCGAGTGCGGTATGCACGAGCTCTTAAAAACGGTTTTCGGAGCGATAAAGCCGACGACGGGAAGCGTTGTTTTGACAGAGGGAAATATTCCTTTGAAGAACACGACTGTTTCGATAAAAAACCATGTCGCCTATATTCCGAAAGACCGCGACAAAGAATCTCTTTTCCAGGCGACGAGTATCAAGGACAATATCGTGACCGCGTCTCTCGATAAATTAAAGAAACTGTTCTTTATAACTCCCGGTTCCGAAAAGCGTTTGGCGAAGGAAGAAGCGGAAAGAATGGAAGTAAAGATGCGGAATATCGAGCAGCTGGCCCGCGACCTCAGCGGAGGCAACAAGCAAAAGGTCGTTGTCGCGAAATGGTTGGCGAACGATTCGAAAGTCTTTATAATGGATTGTCCTACAAGAGGTATCGATGTCGGAGTAAAAGAGAAAATATACCATTTGATGAATGATTTGAAGCATCAGGGAGCGTCTATATTGATGGTCTCCGAGGAAATGGCGGAGCTTATCGGTATGGCGGACAGAATTATCACGATGAAAGACGGTCGTTTAAGTCGCGAGTTCGTGAGATCCGCGGAACTCAGCGAAGCCACTATCATCAGCGCGATAGTTTAATAAAGGGAGGGTTAATGAGATGATCGAAAAACTGAGAAAAATAATCCCGATCGCGGGGTTGCTGATACTTTTCATTATCTTTTCCGTTACTACCGGAGGGCTGTTTCTCAGATGGAACAATCTTCAAAATCTGATACTTCAATCCGCTATTACAATGGTTGCCGCCGTCGGAACGGCGTTCGTTATGGCTCATAACAACCTTGATTTCTCGCTCGGCGGAGCCTGCGCTTTAAGTTGCGTTTTGTCTTATCTTATAGTCGGAAATAATTTAGTGTTGTTCTTTATCCTTTGTATCGTATTCGGAGTTATATGCGGTTTGTTTTCCGCTGTCCTTCACGTCAAAGGAGAAGTCCCGGCTTTTATCGCCGGTATGTGCATTATGTTCGCCGGAAGAGGCCTTGCTCAGAGCGTGGCGGCGAGTAATACTATGATGCTGACGCAGGCGGCGCAATTAAATAATATGTGGTTTTTCGTAATTGTTTTGGTTGTTGTCGTCGTAATCGGATATATTCTTTTCAAT
>CAJFPG010000177.1 GCA_904398665.1 Candidatus Geddesella stercoravicola
AATTTTCAGAAGAGCGGCGTTTTTCGAGGCTGAAAAAATCTGCGCTTTCGCTATTTTATCGTCTTCGTATTTTTTTAAAATAAACGAATACGCGATTGAATTGGCCAAAAACGCTCTTAAAAACGACCCCGACTTTCTCCATCAAGCGTTTTCCCCTTCGGGGAAAAAATATTTTACTTACACGCAAAAAGATATCGCGAAAAGATTTTTTTACAAAGACAGAGAAGAACATTTAAAGGAGATTAATTATGAAGCCGCTGAAAATGACCGATAACAAAACACCCGGTATGCTTATAACTTTTTGCGGTCTTGACGGCTGCGGGAAAACCACCCTTATGACGAGACTTTCGGAAGAAATAGGAAGCAAATACAAGCATTTCATAACTAAACAACCCACCGAAAGTATGAGAAAATCAGATATTTTCAGAACATATATGGACTCTCCCGACCACGGAATGTATGATTACAGAACACTTTCGCTTATGGCGGCGGCTGACAGAATTCAACATGTGAACAAAGTTATAAAACAAGAACTCGACGAAGGATACGTCGTTATCAGCGACAGATATTTCTATTCCTGTCTCGCAAATCTCAGAGCTCGCGGCTTTAAAAAAGATAAATGGATTTATGAAATCTCCAAATTCATAATAAAACCCGATATCGCGTTCTTTCTCGATTTGCCGACGGAACTCTCGATTGAGAGGGTCAGAAAAAGAGTCGAGGAAAAAAACAGATTTATAGATATAGATTTGCAATATAGACTTCGAAACGAATACATAGATATATGTAAAAAAAATAAAGGCGTATACGTTCCGACCGACAAATCGGAAGACGAAAGCTATGAAATAATAAAAAATAAGGTAAAAGAGGTTATATTAAAAAAATGGAAATAAGGAAAAAAATTGTGAAAATCGTCAAAGAAATCAGCGGGGCAAAAAAGGTCTCCCTCGACCCGCTTTTAAAAAAAGATCTCGCTATCGACAGCTTAGGGATGGTAAATATCATTCTCTCAATAGAAGAGGAACTCGGCATAGAGCTCGACGAAGCGGATCTGGACCCGTCTCTTCTTAATAAAGTATCCGATATAATAGAACTTGTAAAAAAATATACGGAGGAGGAAGAATGAAAAACGCCATAAAATTGCCGTTGACAGAGCCTTTATACAGCACTTACCATCATCAAGGAGCCGCGACGGCAGTCATATCCGACAACCCCACGCTGAGAAATTGGTATCTTACAAACGCGGTATCTCTTTCCTGCGAACTCGCGTTTTTATTCGGACGAACCACGCCTCTAATAAACGTTGAGAATTCATCTTGGTTGGATTGCCCTTATTTCAGGGAAAGATGGTTCGACTCAAAATATATTTTAAATTGCTCCGACAAAGTTATAAAAAATCTTATAGACGACGGATTCTACGTCGTATTCGGAGGCGTGGACGATTTTTTTGTAAAAGGAAAAACATGGTATAAAAAAAGGCATTTCAATCATGACGGCTTGATTTGCGGATATGATAAGAGAAAAAAGACATACGATATTTACGCGTATGATATAAACTGGATATATCGAAGATTTGAGACGCCTCAAAAAGGATTTGTCGCGGGATTGGTAGAAATGTCAAAACACAAATATTACGAGCCTATATGCGGAATAAAACCGAGAGATAATATAATTGATTTCGAACCGGAGATATCTGCAAAAAAAATAAAAGAATATCTGGATTCTTCTTTTGAAAAATATCCGCCGAAAGAAGACGCGAAAGCATTTGGGAATATCGTGCATGATTATATAGCTAAATATATAGATATGATACTCGAAGAAAAAATTCCATACGAAAAAATCGATAACAGAATTTTCAGAATGATTTTTGAGCATAAAAAAGCGATGCTTGAAAGAATAAGCCTTACAGAAAAAATATTAAGCACAAAAAATAATCACATAAGCGAAAGATATCAAAATATTGTCTCCTCCGCGAGCTCATTGAGACTGCTGTACGCCTCGTACTGCATTAAAAGAAAAGACAGCGTTTTGTTATCGCTGCGTGAAAAACTGTTAAAAATCAAAGAAGAGGAGACAAAAATCCTGACCGAGTTTTTGAACGAAACAGGATTATAAATAATATGAAATTGTGGACTTATATAAAAGATGAAGCGTTAAAGAACCCTTCTCAGACTATTCAAGAGGATAATTCGGAAATAACATTTGAAGAAACCATTATTTTCGCCGAACAATTCGCTAAAAAAATTCGCGGGGAAAAATGCTGCGCCGTGCTTTGCGTTTCGGAAACAGCCGCGGCTATCGGTATTCTGACATGCGTCGCTGCGGGAGTCACGGCGATACCGCTGCCGTATAGATATGGAGAGAAGTATTTTAACAGAATAATAAACGCGGTAAATCCAACCTGTATGATAACCGATCTTACGGGGAAACTCGACGTCATTTTCCTGCCGGATTCGGGATATGTCTCCCCGGAAGAAAAACCGGCGTTTATAATGTTTAGTTCCGGAACCACCGGCAAACCGAAAGGAATAATGCTCTCGGAGAAAAATATTATATCTAATATAAAGGGGATATCGTTATATTTTAATATAAAAAATGACGACAGTATTCTCATTTCGAGACCGTTGTTTCACTGCGCGGTGATGGTAGGAGAGTTTTTTATCTCTCTCGTCAAAGGAGTTAAAATCCATTTTTATTCCGACAATTTTAATCCCTTTACATACGCCGAGCTAATCAAAGAAAAAAATATAACTATTTTTTGCGGAACGCCTACCATGATGAGAGCGTTTTCCCGTCTTCGCAATAAAACCACGTCTCTTCCCTTGAAAAATATAGCCATAAGCGGAGAATATATGAGCGACGAGACGGCGACAAAATTAAAAAAAGCATTCCCTCACGCGAATATCTATTATGTTTACGGGCTTACGGAAGCGAGCCCGAGAGTCGCCTATTTGCCCCCTGAAAATTTCGGGGAGGGCAAATTGTCGGTAGGAAGGCCTCTAAAATCAGTCAAAATCAAAATACTGAAAGAAGACGGCTCTCTCGCGAAAACGAATGAAACAGGCGTTTTATGGGTAAAAGGCGGAAACGTGATGCTCGGATATTTTAACGATAAAAAGAAAACGGAAGAAACTATCAAAGACGGTTGGCTCAAAACCGGCGACGTCGCGTATATTGACGAACGAGGATTTTTAAATATCAAAGGGAGAAGTGACGATATGATAATTCGCGCGGGAATGAATATCTATCCGCAAGCAATAGAGGAAATTTTGAAAACCGATTTAAAGGTAAAAGACGTTTTCGTTTACGGTGTTCCGGATAAAAACGAAGGAATGAAAATAGCGATGAAAATAAGCGGGAATTTTGCCGACGAAAAAGAAGTGAGAGAAATGTGCCTGTCCCGTCTACCCTCTTTTGAAGTTCCGACAATCATAGAAATAGTAGACGAAATTAACAAAACCGGATTTGGGAAAATCATACGAGGAGATAAAAATGTTTGAGTTTGAGAAAAAAATACTTCTGACAAAAACTGAATATGATTATCTTCGTTCTGACGAAAGATTTTCAAAGCGTCCGTCGTTGCAAAAAAACTATTATTACGATACCGAAAAATATGAACTTAACGAACTCGGAATCACTTGCAGAATCAGAGAAAGAAACGGAAAATATAAAGCTACTTTAAAAGCTCACCAACCAGATATCGAAAATTTCAGTATCGAAACCTCGGGAGAAGCCGAAAATGAAAGAGACCTATCCTTCTTCAAAAATATGGCTCTTCTTTTTCAAGGAGAATTGGATACTTACAGAATAAACTATATTCCGCAAAAAAATATCAGGATATCTCTTGACGAAAATATATATCTAACAACAATCGACTATGAACTTGAAATCGAATATAATCCGAAAGAGGAAAAAACCGCGGCAATGATTCTAAACGATATCGCAAACGATTTATTAACAGCGGGAATTATTAAAAATAAAGAGGAGTTTATAAAAAGAGCAGAAAACGCGAAAAGTAAATCCGAGCGTTTTTTTGAAAAAAAATACTATAAAAAATATTAGAAAAAGGAGCGTGTTTCCCGCGCCTTTTTCTAATAAACAAATCACGCTTAAAATACTCTGAAATAAAATTTAAAAATATCTCTTCAAATTTTTGCCGCGACAAAAAAGTAATCATTGACAAAAATCAAAAGACATTTAAATTCACAAATTATTTCAAAGTATCTTTTATAAACCCAAGTTGACAAATGAAAAAACATAAGAATTATTAAAAATTCCACAAAAACTTACGGTAATCCATTTGTCAAATTCAAAACTTTTTTGATTTATAACCGAAAAAGAATATAAGATATCATATTATGTTTTATATCCCCATTTTTTTAATAAAATTTATTTACAAGAGTTAATTAAAGGTCGTTTATTAAGGATAAAAACTATTATATTTATATTATCAATGCTGTTTTTTCAAATTTTCATTTTATTTAAGCCACTTTTTTCAAAAATTTATCATACAAAATGGGAAATACACACTATATTAAATTTAAATCGCGGTATTATATAATATCCCATATACAACGCCATTAAAAACCCTATTCTTATATAAAACACAATAAATTTACCACTGTTAAGATAATTAACTTTACAAATTTTATTTTAAATAATTATTTCTAAAAATTTACCATATAAAAACAAAAATTTACAGAATATTTAATTTAAAATACAGATATCATTATAAAATATTTAATCAACAACATTAAAAAACTATTTGAATATAATCCTAATAGCGGCAAATCTGTCAAAGCTATTAACTTTACATGTTTTATTTTAATCAATTTTTATAGAAATTAATCGCAAAAGAAACGATTCAATCGCACAAAACCACAAAATATTAATATTTTTGATATTATTATATATTGTTCTAAATTTAATAACGGAATAAACTTGTTGAACT
This sequence comes from Candidatus Geddesella stercoravicola, assembly GCA_904398665.1. Classification (GTDB taxonomy): domain Bacteria; phylum Bacillota; class Clostridia; order Oscillospirales; family UBA644; genus Geddesella; species Geddesella stercoravicola. Next base: position 4,952 of record CAJFPG010000177.1, read on the forward strand.
CCTCAATTTTTATATTATGGTATTTTGTTTATTATATATGATTTTATTTTCTATATTTGACAGCGATTCGCTTATTTATCTCCAATAAAATTGTCAATTGAGCTCTCAAAAAATCGAAGTACGCTTGCGTTTTAATATACTGGGAGAACTTAAATAAATATCTTTCTCAGTTTGACGCCACCTGAAAACTGATTTCAAACTTTAAAAATCTCTCTTTGCCGCTATTTCTCAAATTATCGCGAAGTTTCTTTAATATTTTAACCGATTTTTTTAATGCCAAATTATAAACAATCTTTTTCACTCTGTTTCTTTTATTTTCTCTTATGTTTTAATTATAATAACATGACAAATACGAAAACAAGCGATAATCGGAGTTAAAATAACGGCTCAATTATCGCTGAATAAAACAAATTTTCTTAATTTAAAATAATCCGTCTTAGATTTTCAAAAAAAATTAAAATATTCGCTCATTTAACATTAACTTTACTATAACTATAAATAACTATAACTTTAACTATTATTAAACATTTTTATAATCTTATCATATTTATGACTTTGAAACTAAAAATTCAAACAAAAGTAATAGATACGGCAAAAAAACAATGAGATAATCGTAAAAAATATTATAGTTGTTTGATTTTTAATTTTTTTATAAAGTTTTCTTAATATAAATAATATAAAAAATTATATAGAATAAAAAAATAAACAAATAAACATTATATAATAAATAATTTTTAAGATTTTTATAATTTTTTATAATATTTATAATAAAAAAGAGCCTCGATTTATCGAGGCTCTTTCAACGGGAAAACCCGTGCCCGTTGGCGGAGAAGAAGTGATTCGAACACTCGCGCCGCTCTCGCGACCTACACCCTTAGCAGGGGCGCCTCTTCACCAGCTTGAGTACTTCTCCTTATACGGTGAAAATAAACGGTATTCCGTTTACCGTAATATTATACACGAACATTTATCCTTTGTCAATAGCATCGGTAAGATAAAATTGAAAAATAATTTTAAAATACGATATAACAACATCTACCGCATATATAGCCTATTTTTTATGTTTTTTATTTTTTATTTCTTATCTTTTACAACCTTTCTTCTTCTATTTAATATCCATTCTTTACTTACTCTATCCTGTATTTCGCCGCTCGCAAATTTTCTCCTCGTCTCAAAATATTTACAAAGAATAAAAAAGACTTTATTTTTTTAATTTCTATTATTTATCACGAGATTTTCCCTTTTTCCTATAAAAGAGATACCATAATATTATCCCGCATATTAAAAGAAATATACCTACTCCTAAAAAAATCCATACAGGTAAAAACGCATTGTTTGAAATCCTTCCAGAATCAGACTCCGAAAGATAATCAGACTCCTCTTCCGAAGTTTTTAACAAGCTTTCTTCGTTATTTGTCACATTTTTACCAGAATCAGAAGAAACGATATCGTCTTTTTCAACAGCGTCTGAAGAAATTTTTTCTTTTTCGTCAAAGAGATTGCCGTCGACATTGTTTTCCGAGGAAAATTCTGAGACACTTTCCGAAGAATCCGTCGCTGTTTTCTCTTCCGAAACCATGGATTGATCCTTTTGTTCAGAGCCGGAAAATGAAGATCCGCTTATCTCAGAAGAAATTATTTCATTATATTCCATATCCTCGTTTTTACAAATAGAACAAATACCGTTCTTATAACTGTGTCCGGAGGGGGACACTATATCAGAAGTATAAGAATATCCGCAATAACAACTATAAACAGTATAGCCTTCCGAAACGCAGGACGAAGGAATGATTCTTGAAGTATAAGAATGAGAATGCGAAGTTGAAAAATCTGAGCCAGAATTATTCTCAGAGTCCGAAATATCGCCTTTCCCTCTCACAAGGGACAAATACGAAAGACTCGCCCAACCGCTCTCCCCGTTATATGTAATCTTCGCCCAACCGTTCGAAATCTCGTTAACCAAAACTATTTGCCCGCTTGGTATAAACGCGAGAGTATATCCTGACGCCGTCGATTTCTCGGAACGAAGAGCAAGAGAAGAACCGATGTCATTTGTGGACACGATGTATATATCCGAAGACGTCGAGGAATAATCGGAATAATCCGGGACGCCATAACCGACAATAGTTTGATTGGAAAGCGAATACCTTCGCTGTTTTACGGCGTCAGAAGTATTGCCCTCTATCGTATATACATAACCATTTCTAGTATAAAGGACTATTCCGACATGCCCCGAGACGCTGTCGCCTCCGAGAGGCGTGAAAAATATCAAATCTCCGGTTTTAGGGGTATAATTTGACGGAGAAAAAAATCGAGACATATTTTTAAATTGACTAACCCAAGAAGCGCAGTTACAGTTCGCGGGAACCGTCGACACCGGAATTCCCGCTTGACGAAGACACCATGAGACAAAAGTAGCGCACCAAGCGTAACCGTAACCGTCCAATGAACCGTAAAAATAGTTATATTCGGTAAAATTATAAGAAGAACTACCTTCTCCGTCAAAATCATCGGGAGAAGCTCCCTCATGATATCCGAGCTGGCTCATAGCTACCGAAACCACATCCGCGCCTCCATAGCCCGTCATTTGAGCAGAAAGCAGATTTTTATAATAAACGCCGCTTTTATAAGCCTCGCTCATTGGCGAAACCACGGCTCCCGCGGTAAAAGGCAGACACAATATAAAAGCGAAAAGCAAAGAAAAAAAACCGATTCCACGTAATATTTTCATATAAAAGCCTCCTTTGCGGGAAGATGAAAAGCAAAGAAGACTAATAACTTTCCCCGAGTGATATTTTATCAAAAAAAATCGTATCGGGCAAGCGTTTTTTCCGTATTATGGAAAATAACTTTCTCGTCGTTTTTCAATTGTTAAATTTCTGCAACACGCGCGAATTTTTTTAAAAATACCGTGTGTAAAAAACAAGTAAGAAATAAAAAACTCTCTTTCATAATCGCCTGTTTTATATGTTCAAAAAAATTTCATTGTATTTATTTCCCGACTATAATAAAATAGCTATAAGAAAATCGGAGGAATAAAAATGGGGACAAAGAAAATCGGGAAAGAATATCTATTCGCTGTCGCGGCTATCATAGCGTGGGGGACTTGCGCTCCGGTATGTAAAGCGGCGACAGAGACATTATCAGAGGAATTTTTTCTTTTTATGAGCTCGGCTCTCTCTTTTGTTTCTCTTTTGATTTTGAATATTTTAAATCGGGGAAAAATAAAAGAAAAAAATTATAAACCTCGAGATTTCACATTAATGGCGCTTTTTGGGTTTATAGGAATTTGTCTTTATATGTATTTTTACTATATAGGAATAGCTCATTTGCCTTCGGCGGAGGCGTGTACGATAAATTATCTCTGGCCGATAATGATAGTCGTTTTCTCTATTCCGATATTGAAAGAAAAACTTACGCTGAAAAAAGTTGTCGCGATATTGATTTCATTCTGCGGAATTACCCTCGTAGCGACCCAAGGAAATTTTTTGAGCGTCGCCGGGATAGATTTCGCGGGAGTGTTTTTCTGTCTCGCCGCCGCCATTTGTTACGGATTTTTTTGCGTTACGCTAAAAAAATATGATTACGACGAAATGCTTGTGCTTTGCATAGCGTATCTGATAACGACAATTTTTTCAGGGATTATCTGTATCGTAAATAATTCCTTCTCGGCCATAACTCCCGACTCTTACGTCGGAATATTATGGAACGGAGTCATAGTTAACGCCGCGGCGTATTTATTATGGGCAAAAGCACTGAACTCCGGAGAAACGTCAAAGATATCAAACATAGCCTATCTCACTCCGTTTTTATCGTTGATGTTCGGTAAAATACTGCTTGACGAAAACATCTCCGTCTCTTCGTTCATTGGACTTTGTTTTATTGTTTTCGGAATTCTCATTCAACTTATTAAAATTAACCGGAAAACAAAAAAATCCGATAAAAGAATCCTAAAAGATAGTGAAAACCCTTTGCCTTTATAATAAAACAATTTCTAAAATATTTTTTCGATATTTCAATTTGCCCCGCGACGCTATTAAATAATCTTCTTTGTCTGTTTCCAACAAAAATTGACATGACTCTATTTAACAAGTCTGTTAATTTAAAAACAAAAATCACGGCTTTTTTTTAATATAAATCACATTTTCCATAAAATAAAAATCGTATTTTCAATGAAAATACGATTTTTATTTTATACAAAACATTTAAAAGCGTTTCAATGTTTCAATGTCCATAGTTTCTCTACTCGAACCCCTCCACAAACATCCCGTAAAGAACTCTTGATTTTTCCTTATTTCCCTCCGCCGAAAAATATCCGTTTTCCGAAAGAATTTCCCTCGCATCGTCCTCTTTTACTCCATAAACAGACTCGGTTACAGAGACAGCGTCTTCTTCGGTATAATCATAAAAAGAATAAACCTCATAAAATTCCTGTCCTCTCTTCATCTTCTCATCCGCGGAAAGATTTTCAAAGTCACAGTTTTCTATCTCCTCTTTTAAAAGATTAAAAGTTTCGGGGGAAAGCGAAGAAAAATCGGATAAAAACGCCTCATTTGAAAGATCTTTATAATGAGCGTAATTCATCAGATAAATAAGCAATTCCTCTTTTTCGGCGGAACTCATATTTGCCACGTCATATTCAGATACTATATCTCCAATATCCACGCCGGTAACGCTATAAACCTCATTTTTCATATCTTCCGCCGTATAATCTTCATATATTGACGATACGTTTGGATCAGAGGGAGTCTCAACCGGAGACTCTTCCTCCTCGAGAGAACAACCGCCAAAAGACATCAAAGACAAAAGAAAGACCAAAGAAACGACAAACGACATAATTTTTCTCATTTTCTCATTTTTCACCTTTCGTTTTTTCGAATTATCTGATTTAACCTTTCATTTTTTTGAGTTGTCCGACGCTCTCGGAAACAGTGTCACGGTTATCGAATCGTTTCTGTCTCTTGTTATATAATGTCTCAAAAAAACAGCTACCGCAATTATAACGCACGCGGCGACCGCAAAAATATTATCGACAAACAAAGCCGAAAGAAATCCAAACAAAACATAGACCACGACAGATCGCCAAACATGAGGCTTAAAAACCACTATAAGAGAAAAGAAAATATAGAGAACTATAAGTAAAATTAACGGAAGAGGAGTCATATAAGATAAGGCAAGCAAAACCCCAAAAGAAACCGCGATAGCTTTACCTCCTCTGAAACGGAAAAAAATCGGAAATATATGCCCCAAAACGGGAGACGAGACTAAAAGAGAAAAAAGAAAACTACTTGTCGGGACAAAGAAAAAGGAAATAAAAACGGGAAGAAATCCCTTTAATAAATCGCATACAAGAGCGGCGATTCCAGCCGGAACTCCGCAAGTTTTAAACACATTAGCCGCTCCCGGGTTTTTATCGCTGTTTTCCTCCACTATATTATGCCCGCAAAAAACTTTCGCTATAATTCTTGACCATAAAAGACTCCCGGAAAGATATCCTAAAAGTATAAAAACAACATAATAAAAAATTATCATTTCGCCTCCGCTATTGTTTCAAGAGAGCCCGTCCGCTCTTTTATCACGACTATTTTCTCCGCCAACTTCACGATATCGCGAGCGGAATTCGGTTTCGAGTTTTCATATTGCCTTTCTGTCATTTTTCTTCTCTTCTCCTGATTTTCAACCAAAGTCTTCCCGCAAAGAATCTGAGTCACCATATTTTTGGCGTGGAAAGAAAGGCCTCTTTTTCCGAAAAAACGGTAATTCTTACTCTCGCAGCCCGGAATCGGGGCGGTATGAATTATCGGAGTTCCGCTGACAAGCGCCTCGGTAGACGTCAATCCCCCGGGTTTTGTATAAATAACGTCGCACGCCGCCATATACTCGGGAACGTTCTTTGTAAAACCGACAATTTTTACATCTTTACTCCCTTCAAAAACCTTTTCAAGTTTATCCTTCAATTTTTTATTATTTCCGCAAATAACAGCCACTTGACTGTTTTCCGTATATCTGCAAAGAAGTTTCGTAAATAAAGGAACTCGGCCGAATCCCATACTCCCGCTCATAATAAGATATAACGGGCGATTAGGATCGAACCCGAGAGACGTTTTAGCCTCTCTCTGAGACCTCTCTTCCGTGAATCTCTCGTCAACAGGAATACCGTAAGGATATATTTTCTCCCTCGGCAAACGACGCCTGACATATTCGTCAGAGAGTGCCTCGTGAGGGGATATATAAATATCGCATTCTACCTCGTTCCAAAAAGGGATACAGGTATAATCGGTTGAAACGGCGATAGTAAGAGGAAGTCGAACGTTTTTTCTTCTGAGATAAGTAAGCGTTTCCGCCGCAAAAAGATGCGTGGTAATAATGGCGTCGAAATTATTTCCCCGTATATATTCAAGCAAGACTTTCGCGAAACGTTTATTATAGAAATAAACGGGAGATTTCCACGGGAAATAGCTGACACCCTTTCCGACCGTATATACGGCCCCGAAAACAAGCGGCAAATATTTCGCGGTGTTTACGTAAAGAGAACTTATAATATCGCTCGTCTTCTTCCCCGCAAGAGTAAGAAAATCCGTAAAAATAGCCTCGTGACCCATTTTCTCCGCCGCTTGCTTTATCGCCAGAGCGGCGGTATTGTGACCTCCGCCCGTATTGCAGGAGAGGATCAAAAATTTCATAATTATTTCCCCCGTGACCCTATTTATTCTTAAAATCCATTTTTTTTATTCTACCAATATTTTATACTTTTGTCAACAGGATAAAGATTTTGCAAGGGTTTTCGAAAGATTTAATATTTGTTTTTTGTAACGATATCATTCATTTTTTCTTCAAAAAATTCTTATATAATTTAACTGTCAAGCCGCTAAAAGCGTAAGTCCGGACTTCTTTCTGATTTACGCTTTTTTTCACTAAAAAACATTAATAAAAAAATTAAAAAAGGTTAAAAAAATAAAACATCAACATTTCATGGCACAAAAAACTCGGGCGACCGATGAAAAAAATACGCCGCGACTCGCGGAATCTTTTTTTTATTCTCGGCATTTTAATATCGTATACCAAATCTTTATCGCGAAAGCCGATTATCTCGGCTTTTACAAAGGCGTCACAAATACAGAGGTATTTCCTTTTATAGTTTTTTAATATTTCTTAAATCATTCGTAGCGGTTCGAATTCCATGTCAAAAATATAAAAAGCAAAAAAAAGAAAATTAAAAAAGATTGAAAGAAAATCGCAAGCTAAAAAAAATTATTTTTTCTTGACAATAAAAAAACATATGATATACTAAAAACAAAAAGATTCGATAAATATAAATTATATGATACCACGAATTTAAAAAAACTCAAACAAAATATATTTTAAACACAGTAATTAATTTATTGCAACGTTTCAATTTTTTCAGAACAGCGTAAATCTCGCTTCTCAATATATAAATCTATACAACTGAAAAAAAAGATTATACGATTCTTTTCTCTTCTACGAATAACAAAAAGATAAAAACTGTTAAACATTTCAAAATTTTCACGATAAATAATCAAACGCGGAACTTTTGTTTTCACTGAGAAAAAAATCTTTTATCTCTTTATTTCTACAAAATAAATGTTACAATATATTACGCTATCCTATGGCTGCAATAAAAATAAAAACGTCCTATCTTAAAAAAAATTTTAATAAGGAGTATTTTTAATTATGGAGCTCGAGTCTATGTCAAATTTTTTCGCTACAAGAGCGGAAGGATATGACGAACATATGCTGAACTCCGTCGAGGGTTGTAAAGAAGGATATGAAAATATGGCGAGAATAATAAAAAAGCTATCTGAAAACTTCGCCCTTATCAATATATTGGATCTCGGCTGCGGCACGGGACTGGAACTTGACGAGATTTTTAAACTCTTACCGAAAGCTCAGGTGACGGGTATAGATTTGTCTCGGGAAATGCTCAAAAAACTAAAAGAAAAACATTCGACTAAAAAGATTAAACTAGTTGAGGGAAATTATTTCGATATTAATTTTGAAGAAAACCGTTTTCAATTCGCTATATCTTTTCAAACCCTTCATCATTTTTCCGCCCAAAGAAAAAAAGCGTTATATAAAAAAATATTTAAAACTCTAACACTCAACGGAATTTACATAGAATGCGATTATATGGTCGAAAGTCAAGAGGAAGAAAATTTTTATTTTAACGAGAATTACAAACTCAGAAAAAAGCTTAATATCGGACAAGACGAATTATATCACTACGATACGCCCATGACCGTAAATAATCAAAAAAAATTGCTTTTTCAAGCGGGATTTAAAAAAGTCGAATCCGTCTTCAAACAAGGAGACACAAATATGATTGTAGCACAAAAAAGATAAAAAAAGATAAAGATAATATATAATATCCAATATCCTTTATAATTCAAAAACATTTGCAATTTTATTATATACGCCCTCTTAATACATAATATTTATTTCGCTTTACATAAAAAATCCCGAAAAAAAAAAAATAACGCCCTCCCGCTCTTTCGCGGCAAGTCCTCTATAAAAATAGAAATATCATAAAAATTAACGGAAAATTAAATGATGAAAACAGTTTTATTTTAAAGGAAAGGATTTATTGGTAAGACCGATTATATAATCCGCGGAAAGATTATAAAACCTGCATAAAGTCACAAGATCGTCAATCTTCAACTCCGCCCTTCCGACTTCTATATGATTATATCCCTGTTGAGATTTATGTAATATCTTGCCTATTTGCGCCTGGGTATAATCTCTGTCCTCTCTGATATCTCTCAATCTTACCCTATAATCCATGTCATCATTCCTTTGCCTCCTAATTACCAAAAGAATAATATCACGGCAAAATAAATAATGTCGGTATATACTCAAAGATTGAGTATATACCGACATTAAATCTTTTTATATGATATTCTTTAAAAAGATGGGAGGATTTGATATGAGGAAAATTTCAACCGGGTTATTGCCGATAATTATTTCTATAATCACAATTTTTATATTTTCCACTCCGACCTCAGCTTTAAGAAAAGATATTAAACCGAAGGAGAGCACAATTACGTCGTCTGAAACTTCTGAGGCCATTTTCAAAAATTCGAAATCATTTTACCAAACAACGACAAATTATGACATAATCCCAAGATTTAGATTTTCACCCCTAAAAAAGAATATAAAAAACTCAAGCTATATTATAAAAAAGTCTTTTCAAGAAGAAATACGCAGCGTATTTTTGAATATACAAAATACATACGACGAAATTTTTAAAATATTCTTGTTTATTATAAAAATAATTACGCCGACTTTTTATTTATCTATAATTATTTTACTTATTTTTATAAAATAAGTAAATCCCAACGTAATCCCACTTAATCGCAAAAACAAAAGAAACTTTTTGTTTACCTTACCAGCGAACTAATGACGCCTCACTTTCTTTTTTTCGATTTATTTGGATTTTCATATTAACTTTTCCGACAAAATCTCAACTTTCAAATTTATATAGATATTAAAAAACCGGGTTTAAGACCCGGTTTTTTGAAAAGAAATAAGATTTTTCATGAAAGAAAAATTTTTTGAAACTTACAACAAAAGATTTGCTTCGGAATATACGACCGCGTTTCCTCCCAAAATCACTCTGTCACCTTTTACACGGCAATAAAGAACTCCTCCGCGTGAAGACGCCTGATAAGCCAAAATCTTGTCTTTACCGAGTTTCTCAGACCAATACGGCACAATATGACAATGTCCCGAACCGCATACAGGATCCTCCCTAACGCCCAGCTTGGGCGCAAACGTACGAGAGACGCAGTCGAAATCCTTTCCTTTTGCCGTAGCTTGAAAAAGCAAACCGTCGAGCGTTTTCACTTTTTCCATATCGGGTTTGAGTTTTCTTACCGTTTCTTCGCTGTCAAAAACACAAAGCAAATCCCTGCCCATATACGCTTCGACAGGCCTCGCTCCCGCGGCGGCCGCGATCTCCTCCGTAACCTCCGCCTCAGCAAGATCATACGCGGGGAAATCCATCTCATATATATTTCCGACCTTTTCCACTGTCAACCTTCCGCTTCGAGTCCTGAAAATAAGCCTTTTTGTATCTTTGCCGGTTTTATTCATATTTTTATCCATAAGAATTCGGGCCGCCGCGAGAGTCGCGTGACCGCAGAGATCTATCTCTTCTCCGGGAGTAAACCACCGAAGCTCAAAATCGGTATCCGTTTTAAAAACAAACGCGGTTTCCGATAAATTATTCTCTTTCGCGATATCCAGCATCAATTTATCCGACAAGCGACTGTCGGGAATACATACCGCCGCCGGATTTCCGCTGAAAAGACTGTCTGTAAAAGCATCGACAATATATTGTTTCATGACGAGATCTCCTCAGTATATAATTACGTATAATTACGGCCTTTCGGCAAATTTTTTCAAAAAGAGATTAAATCCCTATAAAATAAAAAATATTTCCCAAAATGAATTCAGAAAAAAAGAAAAGACAATAAACGCCAGTCTCGGTCCGAGAAACACAAAGAGTTTTGTAATCAGAAAATTTTGTAAAAAACATCTCTCAAAATATTTCCAAGATATCCGCCGAGCATAAACTCCCCCCAAAAAAACGAAAAAACGAAAATACCTATTAAACAACCGTTCCTGTTTTTTTATATCGAAAGATAAACAAAATTTTTCTATAATATCAATGAACGATTTCTTTAAATATAAGATCACCCGCCAACGTTTTTCCGCTCGGGCCGAAAGAGACAGGGATAAATCCCATAGGCTCATAACCTTTTTTGACATCCTCGGTTATAATTTCCCTGTGTCCCCGAAGCTTCGCGTTCGTCAATTTATTATTATCGTATTCCATATTTCAACCTGACAAATTCCATTTTTAATTTTCCTCTGCTTCTCTCTTATCAAAAAAAATCGTTGACTCCGCCGCGTTTAACTATCCCAATCCCAGCTCTATCTCCGACCGAGAGTAAACCGGCCTCTTTGAAGCTCTCGAATATTTCCGCCGCTTTCTCGGCAAAAATTATCGTCCCGTCTTTTTTCAGTTTTGCCAAACAAAAAAACACATCTGCCTTTTTCAGCCGTATCTTCAATAATTTTCCCGACAGAGCCATTCACCAAAGCCTCCGACGACACCTTACGCGCTCCGGCCAACCTTACGCCCTTTTCAATATCCGGATAACTCTCACCGGACTCTCATTTTTAAACATAGAAACCGAATGTCTCGTAACGACCGTGATCTTCCGCAGGTTCCGCCAACGTTCTTTTGCTTTAAAACCTTAATCTTTAATCTTTTCAAATTATCTCATATCTCTATCTTTATTTCCGTTTTCGCCTCCGTATTGATAATTATATGAGATAAAAGCAGTTTCATCTCTCATCAACCAACCGCTTTTAACGAAAAGCGCCACTTTTGGTTTACGTTTCGACCTAAACGCCTCGCTCATCGTACAGAGATAAAAATTCGGAAATTATCGGGTTTGATACGAGAAAACCCCTCGGCAGAAGCGAAAAACGACCGTTTTTAAAAACTCCCAATCCTTTTTCTTCAAGTTTTCTCGCGAAGAAAAGCGTTTTCTCGTCAAAAAAAGACGCCGAAACCCCGTCCGAAGTCCGCAATAAAAGAAGAAGTTCCTCTTTCTTCTTATCGTCAAAAGAGAGAACCTCGTCTATTATCCTCTCAGCGTTTCCTTTTGACGCCAAAAAGTCTTCGAGATTAGGAGAGTAATGATAGCGTACCGAATCCTCGTACCCGTATGCTCCCGCTCCGAAGGCGATATAATTCTTTCCTTGCCAATAAGAAAAATTATGTATTCCTCTTTTGTTGTCTCTCGCGAAATTCGAGATCTCATAATGCTCGAAACCTTTTTTCGAAAGAAATTCCGACGCCAGCAGATAAAGAGTCTCGGTTCTTTCCTCATCCGGCTCCAAAACGCCCTTATGAGAAAAAACAGTATTTTCCTCGATTTTTAATATATAAGCCGAAACATGATCCACACCCGCGGTCGCGATTCCGTCGAGCGTCTTTAAAAAAGAGGTTTCGGTCTGTCCGGGAAGTCCTATTATCACATCGGCTGAAATATTGTCAAAACCCGCGTCTTTAATCCTTTTTACCGCCGCAAGAGCCTCTTCCCCCGAATGACGCCGTCCGCAGCTTTGCAGTTCGGCGTCGGAAAGAGACTGTATTCCGAGAGAAATTCTATCGACTCCGTTTCTTTTTAAAACAAATAACAGTTCTTCCGTCGTTGATTCGGGATTTGTCTCAACGGTAAACTCCGCCGTTTCCGAGAAATCAAAAACAGACCGAAGAGAAGAAAAAACCGCCTCAAATTCCGCCCCGGTCAAAATCGACGGCGTTCCTCCTCCGATATACGCCGTCCTTACGGACGGCTTTTTTAAATAATTCTTTCCGTAATTTTTTATCTGTGAGCAGAGAGCCGAAACATACTCCCGTCTGGCAGAAGAGGACTTTACTTGTGAGAAAAAATCGCAATAAAAACATTTTGAGGAACAAAACGGTATATGAATATATATCCCCTTTTCAGAATCGAACCGTTTTGAGTTTTCTTTCTCCTCCCCGAGGAAGGAATCGCTTTTTTTAATCATCGTCAAGTTTCAGAACAGCCATAAACGCTTCCTGCGGAACCTCCACGCTTCCGAGCTTTCTCATTCTTTTCTTTCCTTCCTTTTGCTTTTCGAGAAGTTTTTTCTTTCTGGTTATATCTCCGCCGTAACATTTCGCGAGAACATCTTTCCTCCATGCTTTCACCGTCTCTCTGGCGATTATCTTTCCCCCGACGCACGCCTGTATCGGAATCTCAAAAAGCTGTCTCGGAATATTGTTTTTTAGTTTTTCCGCGATCTTTCTTCCTCTCGCATAAGCGCTCTCCGAGTTCACTATAAACGACAAAGCGTCCACAATTTCTCCGTTCAGCATTATATCCAATTTGACCAATTTCCCTTCTCTGTATCCGCTGAACTCATAATCGAAAGAAGCGTAGCCTCTGGTTCTTGATTTCAAAGCGTCGAAAAAATCATAAATTATTTCGTTGAGAGGCATCTCATAATGCAGATTAACTCGATTTTCATCTATATATCGCATATTTTTAAAAACTCCCCGCCGAGACTGACACAGATCCATCACAGAACCCGTATAGTCGTTCGGAGTTATTATATCGGCGTTGACAAACGGCTCCTCCGCTTTCGCGATCTCATTTTGGCTCGGATATGCCGTCGGATTATCAATATACACTGTTTCCCCGCTCGTTTTCGTTATTCTGTAAACAACACTCGGAGCGGTGGTTATAAGGTCTAAATTATATTCTCTTTCGAGGCGTTCCTGAATAATCTCCATATGCAGCAGTCCCAGAAAACCGCAGCGAAAACCGAAACCGAGAGCCGTCGAGTTCTCGGCCTCAAAAGTCAAAGAAGCGTCGTTGAGCTGCAGCTTTTCCAAAGCGTCTCTCAAATCCCCGTATTTTGACCCGTCGGCGGGATAAATACCGCAAAATACCATCGGATTTACTTTTTTATAACCCGGCAAAGGCTCTTTCGCGGGAGAACCGGCGAGAGTAACGGTATCTCCGACGTTAGTATCCCTGACCGTCTTTATACTCGCCATTATATAACCGACTTCCCCGGAAGATATTGTTTCGGACGGCTGATATCCGAAAGGCCTGAGATATCCGACTTCCACGACGTCGAACTCCGCTCCGGTAGCCATCATTAAGATCCTGTCCCCCGCCGAGACCTTTCCGTCAAAAACTCTCACGTAAACGATAACGCCGCGATAACTGTCGTAGACAGAATCGAAGATAAGGGCTCTGAGCGGCTTGGTATCGTTTTCCGCTGGCGCGGGAATATTATCCACGATCTTTTCAAGCACATCCGAAACGTTTAAACCGGTTTTCGCCGATATACGAGGAGCGTCTTCTGCGGGAATACCTATAATATCCTCTATTTCTTTTACTACCCTCTCCGGATCGGCGTTAGGAAGATCGATTTTATTGATAACCGGAAGAATTTCGAGATCGTTTTCAAGAGCGAGATATGTATTCGCCAGGGTTTGGGCCTCAATTCCCTGGGAAGCGTCAACGACAAGAACCGCGCCCTCGCACGCGACGAGAGAACGGGACACCTCATAATTAAAATCCACGTGTCCGGGGGTATCGATAAGATTAAATTCATATTCCTCCCCGTTTTTCGCTCTGTAATTAAGCTTGACGGCTCTCGCCTTTATCGTGATTCCCCGCTCTCTCTCAATCTCCATATTATCGAGAAGCTGATCCTCCATTTCCCTCTCGGAAACAGTGTCGGTAAGTTCGAGAATCCTGTCCGCGAGAGTGGATTTACCATGATCTATATGGGCGATTATACAAAAATTACGAATATTTTTCATTCATTCTCCCCGTATCTGCTTTCTGTTTTCATATTCCACCTCCCGCCCGCTTTCCCGTTCGGCTTTAAAACCTAAAAAAGAAAAAAATATATATCTCGTTATCGCAATCGCGAAAGCCGGCGAAAAAGCAAAGCGTCGCTACTCATACAATTATATATAATCAAGCGATTTTTGTCAAGAAATCTTTTTGATATTTATATGAAAACATATGGTATTCCTCTTGACTTTGACTATTCAATGTTATATAATTTACACAGACAAAAAATAAAAACCCAATCAAAATAAGGAGGTATTTTACTATATGAAACTTACAAAACCTATCGCCCTGCAACTTTATTCCGTTCGCTTCGATATGGCGAAAGATTTTTACGGGACGCTTAAAAAAGTAGCGGATATGGGTTACGACGGAGTCGAGTTCGCCGGATTTTACAATGAAAAAGCCGAAGACGTCAAAAAAGCCTGCGAAGATTTGAACCTCGTCCCCATTTCCAGCCACGTCGTCATGACTCCCCTTCTCATAAACGACCTTGACGCCCAAATCGAATATCATAAAATTCTCGGATGCAAATATATAGTTATGCCATACGCCGACGAAAATTACAGACCGGGAGGTCCGAAATTTGAAGAGGGGCTCGCGCTTTATGAGAAAATAGGGAAAAAACTTAAAGAAAACGGCATAAATTTCCTCTATCACAATCATGATTTCGAATTTATAAAATACAAAGACACTAACGGGTTCGACTATCTTTATTCCGCCGTATCCCCGGAATACCTCAATCCTCAAATGGACGTATGCTGGGTATCCGTGGCCGGCAGAGATCCCGTGGAATATATCAAAAAATACAGCGGAAGGCTCGACGTTTTGCATCTTAAAGACTATATCTTAAAAGACCCCGAACATAAGGGAAATATGTACGCTCTTATCGACGAAAACGGTCAGGACGATATAAACATAGACGTTTCGGAAAGTGAAAACTTCGATTTCCGTCCCCTCGGGCAAGGACAAGTCGGAATAAACTCCATAATCGACGCCGCGGAACAAAACGGAGTCAAGTGGTATGTTGTCGAACAAGACAGATCGTCGGATATGCCGGATCTCGAAGCGGCGAAAAAAAGCATTGATTATCTGAGAGAACTGCAAAAATAATTTCACATCACAATAGCCTACTATTAAAAACAATAGAAAATAAGCGTCGAGCAAAAGCCCGACGCTTATTTTTTACGAATTCTTCGTTTAAATTATGACGCAAAGCCGTTTTTATCGAAAATAAAATACGAATAAAACAAATTTAATTTTTTCAATGTATCCGCGATTAAAACAGCTCTGAATAAATTTCGATTTTTTACATTCTATATTTATATTATAAATTTATATTATAATATAATATAAATAATACAATATCGATATATGCTTTTAAAACAAAATTTTAAAGCAATTTTGTATAACCGATACGTGGCTTCACGAAACAGAGCGTTTTATTTAAACGAATTTCCGCATAACAAGCCCGTAAGATTACAGAATAAACATCTTTGTTTCTACGGATATTCCGTATAACGAGCTGGCGAGACGCCGGAATAAACCTTTGCGTTTTAATGGATATTCCGTATAACGAGCCGGCGAGGCACCGGAATAAACCTTTGCGTTTTAATGGATATTCCGTATAACGAGCCGGCGAGGCGCCGGAATAAACCTTTGCGTTTTAATGGATAT
>CAJFPG010000178.1 GCA_904398665.1 Candidatus Geddesella stercoravicola
CACAATTCATAATTCATACAAACATTTACACAATTCATAATTCATACAAACATTTACACAATTCATAATTCATACAAACATTTACATAAAAATAGAGATAAAATTTTTTTATTGATAAATAAATAAATAACGGCGAGACACCCCGCCGTATAGCAAAATAAAAAAAGTATAAATAACGATTACTTTTCGATTATCGCGAAAACGCGCCGTCAAAACAATTCCAAACCAAACAAAAAAAAGACAAGAAGACGCTGTTATCAAAACCGTTTTATTCCCGGTTATTTCCTCAAAAAAGACGGAAAAAAGAAAAAAGACAAGGTCGGAAGAGCCCTCGGACTCGGACGCGGACTAAAAAAACGGCTCTATTCGCGAATAAAATCACAGTCCGAAAAATATGACTTATATTCGATAACATTTTTCCTATCAGGGAAAAGATTCGAATAAAGATCTATAAAATAATCATCGGTCATACTCGCTATGTAATCGACGACAATTTTATGAGGATTCTCTTTTCGATAATCGCACTCTCCGTAATATTTTACCTTATCCTCAATAAACTTTATATGATGTTTATATATGACGGTCGTCTCGTCGCCCGTAGCAAGATAATCCAGTAGTTTATAATACATATCCCTGAACATCGGGGCTATCGTTCTCTCATAGGCCTCGTTTATATCTCTTTTTTTATAAATCTTCTCATAATTTTCTTTTTTCGCCGTCTTCAAATCGTCGTAAACCGCGGAACTGAGCGAAATATAACTTTTCCCATAGCTATTTTCCACTATATCGATTATCAGATTATTTATAATCGCCGAATTTTCCGTGCCTATTTCCTCTGTTGAAAAACGAGTGTTTTCGTCTATTATTTTAGCTATTCTCGCGTCTTGCCTATCTTTACCGATATACGCGATTATATCGCATATTCTCACAACACATCCTTCCAAAGTCGACGGCACCAACCGCCTTACGGCCATATCCCCTAACCTGTTACAGGCGTCAACGTTTTTATCAAGTTCCGGAAATCCGGACAAAGATACAGGTTCGTATTTCTGACATTCAAATTCCCCGTTATGACATAAAATTCCGTCAAGAGTCTGTAAAGTTATATTTCTTTTAAATACGGTGTCAAGTATTCTGACGCTGTTGACATTATGATTAAAATATTCTCCAATCTCATTATATAAAAGATCGCTCAAAAACCTTTCCCCGGCATGACCGAAAGGCGGATGCCCGATATCATGCCCCAAAGCTATCGCTTCTATAAGATCGAGATTCAAACCTAAAAGCGAACCTATATTCCTAGCTATACGAGAAACAAGCTGAACATGAAGAGCCCGGCGGGTGATATCGTCGTTATGGTAGAAAGAAAAAACCTGAGTTTTGTCCGCGTAGCGATTATAGTATGGAAAATAAAGAATCTTTTCAGTATCTCGACAAAACGCCGGCCTCAAAACAGTCGCCCTATCTCTTGACATATCTCTTCTGACAGCGTTAATATCGTCAAATCTGTACGGATTCACATAACCGGACTTTCTGTCAGCTTTTATTTTTTTCTCAATCTCTTCGCTGAGTTGATTATATCTTAAAGACATACGCTCACTTCCTCCATTTTACGCGACTATGGGTTTCTCTCTTTACGATATATATTTACGATATAATTATAGTTTATTATAATTTGTAAGTTATAAGTTTAATATTATAATTTTATCTTTTAACAATGCGGTATATTTTTCATATTTTTTATAGTAACTAAACATTGATTTCTCTATTTTAATTTATTAAATATTCCCATATTAAATATTCCTATGAAAATTTATAATATTTTTTCCATATCTTCTCTCATAAATTAATTTAACAATTAAGAAAAAACAGAAAATCAAATTATATTAATTTTACTTTTTACTTTTTAAAAACACGTTTGTAAATATTAACAACGACGTTCCATCCCTGCATTGACACAAGAGCGACAAAAAAACCGCAAAAAACAGAAGCGAACACATAAAAGAAAGTTACGGAAATCCCGATATAATTACTATATCCTATATAGGAGCCGATCGTAAGAACTTCCGAAAGAAATATCACCTGTATTTGAGTAGGTATTTTTTTCAAAAAAGATATGTCTTTCGTGACCTCCGTCACGATGCAGACAATAAACGCGAAAAAAGAAACAATAAAAATAAGCTCAATAATAACGCTTGGATATTCCATAGTATCACTCCCTCATAAAATTAAACGGCGACACCGTCGACAGTCCCGTCGACAAAAATAAAGGTCAGAAAAACTTTATTTATTTTTTTTGGGGGGGGGCGGTCTTGACTTGAAACACAAAAAAGAGTAACGATTACTATAAAAAAAATAAAAAACGTCCTCTTTTTCCTCGACTCGATTATCACGCCCCAATTCACAATGACATTGTGATAACCACCGTTATAATATATTTATGAGAGATTCGAACGTAAAAGAATACTAATCCTCAAACGTGACAGACAGTTTCGGATTTAATTTCGACACATCCTCGAAAATTGAACGATAAATTTCCGCGTACTCGCCCAAATTTTTATGCATTGCCGAATAATTTATAATCCGAACCGAAACGTCGCTGCCAATATTAAGAAGCTCATCAAATAAAGAATCCATATTGTTTCTGTATCTTTCAGAAAACGAAAGAGCCTCGCTAAACATTGTATGAGCGGATTTGATGGTTTTCATAAGATTTCCGTCTAGGATTACTTCTCTCATATAAACTCTCCGTTGTCAATTTTTTTCTTTTAATATTTGCCTACTATCTCCCAATTTTATTGTTTGCCTATTATATCCCAATGAGAAACAATTCCCAATAACTTATCGTCGCTGTCGCCGGTCTTTGTAAGAAAAATCATCCTGATTTTTTCATTTTTCTTGATTCCGTCCTCAAACATATCCTCTATTTCAGACAGTCTCGTATTTATCGCCGCGAATTTAAAAACTTCCTCAGTCCCGTTTTTCAAAGAAATTAACTCAAAAATATCTTTAAAAGTTGTATTTTTATCTATCTTGTCCTCATATTTTTCGAGAAAAAATTTAAAAGCGGTATGCTCGCTGAAAACGCCCGCGACTTTTCCGGAAACAAGTATCGGGACATGAGTATATTTTAATTTTCGCATCTGACACATTGTTTCCTTAACATTATCGCTCGGCTCTTTATAAAAAACTTTCTCAAACGGAACCGCGATATCCCCGCACGTCGTCGGATTTTCTATTCTGACTATAAGCCCGTCGATAAAATCTATCATTGATCGATTCGGAACAACCGCGTATTCTCCGCTTATTTTTACGTTATGCTGCAAAAGATTTCTGGTTTCTCTGCAACACTTAAGTTCGGAATTGATATCTCTAAACTCTTTTTTTCTTTCCAGCCAAGAAACGGCGGCGCCGTCAAATTCTTCTCCGTACACAAGAGAAATCACTGATTCCAACTCTTTGTATTTTTCAAGGAACAATTCCGTTATCTCCATTCTTTCCCTCCGTTTTTCTTCCGGCGACTTTGAAATACATTCGAAACACAAATGAATATTGGATATAAATATAGATATATACTCGCTTAATTGCTTAATTGCTCAAAACAAAGAAACTTAAAAAAAACAAAAACTTAAAAAAGCTTTCACTACCCCAAAGACAATGTATCATTAAAAAAGTATCATTAAAGAAAATCAAAACCAACTTTAAACTAAGTTTATTTTCACCATCATTTAAAACAAACGAATATCAAAAACCTAAAAGAGACAAAATTTATCATTTTTAGCGTTTATATACGTTTATATATTTTATTTTACCATATTTTTCCATGTTTATCAAGTATTTTACGCTAAAAAATATAGATAAGTCCTGAAAATAAACCTTATCCGAGACAAATAATCAAATTTTTTTCAACATTTATTGATTTTTTGAAATATTTATGATACAATACAGCTAAAATGAGTAATTTTATATATTTTCAAAAATATAAAAATCGTATTATTTGTTAAAATTAAATTTAATTGAAAAAAAATTAAATTTAATTGAAAAAAAATTAAATTTAATTGAAAAAAAATTAAATTTAATTAAAAAAATATATTTTTATGTTTTATTGCTTTAATAATTTTTTGTGCATAAAGTCTTTATAATAATACCATATATTTTTTTTTACGGAGATGGTTTCATGCAAAAGGAAAAATTTTATATAACCACCGCGATAGCTTACGCCTCACAAAAACCTCATATAGGAAACACTTACGAGGTTATATTGACCGACGCGATCGCTCGTTTTAAGAAAATGGCGGGTTACGACGTTTTCTTTCTGACAGGGACAGACGAACACGGACAAAAAATCGAGGAATACGCGAAAAAAAGCGGAGTATCGCCGAAAGAATACGTCGATAAAGTTTCGGGAGAAATAAAAAGAATATGGAAACTTGTCGGCGCCGATTTCGATAAATTTATACGAACAACCGACGATTATCACGAAAAAGCGGTAGCAAATATCTTCAAGAAGCTGTACGATACGGGAGATATTTACAAAAGCGAATACGAGGGGCTTTATTGCGTTCCCTGCGAGTCTTTTTTTACGGAGACACAGGCCCCTGACGGGATTTGTCCCGATTGCGGCCGTCCTTTAAAAAAGACGAAAGAGGAAACGTACTTTTTCCGTATGTCCAAATATCAGGACAGGCTTATGAAATATATCGAGGAACATCCAGATTTTATCGTTCCCGAATCAAGAAAAAAAGAAATGATAAACAACTTTTTGAAACCGGGGCTTCAAGACCTTTGCGTTTCAAGATCTTCTTTTAAATGGGGAATACCGGTAAGTTTCGACGACAAACACGTGATATACGTTTGGATAGACGCTCTCTCAAATTATATAACCGCGCTCGGATACGACGTCGACGAACAAGGAGAACTTTACAAAAAATACTGGCCCGCGGACGTTCATATAATAGGAAAAGACATTCTTCGTTTCCACACGATTTATTGGCCGATAATCCTTATGGCACTCGGACAACCTCTTCCCAAACAGGTTTTCGGGCATCCGTGGCTTAATTTCGGGGCGGATAAGATGAGCAAATCGAAGGGAAACGTTCTTTACGCCGACGATCTCGTAAATATATTCGGGGTCGACGGAATCAGATATTACGTTCTTTCTGAAATGCCCTACGCGAACGACGGAAGTATAACTTACGAAACGATAATAGAAAAATACAATACCGATCTCGCGAACAATCTCGGAAATCTTGTCAGCAGAACGATAGCTATGACTCAAAAATATTTCGACGGAGTTGTTCCGGAACAAGGAGAAAAAACCCAAGAAGACCGAAATCTTGCCGAAACAGCGGAAAACGCGTTTAATAAAATGTTTGAAAAGATGACGGAATATCGCTGTTCGGAAGCTTTGGACGAAATATTCAAATTATTCAAAAGAGCGAATAAATATATCGACGAAACAACTCCCTGGATTTTAGCGAAAGGCGAAAAAACGTTTTCTCGCCTTGGAAGCGTTATATACAATCTGCTCGAAGCGATAAGATTCGGAGCGGTTATGCTGAAACCTTTCATTCCGAAAACGGCTGAAAAAATCCTTCGAGCGTTAAATACGGGGAAAGTGGAATTTGAGACGCTCTCTTGTTTCGGACAACTTGAAAAAGGCATAACCGTCAATAAAACGGAAAGCTTATTTGCCAGACTCGACGGGGAAAAACTTTTAAAAGAGCTGAAAAAGGAACAAAACGCTGAACGGGAGGAAAAAGAAAAAGGGATATCAAACGCCGAGAAAGAAACGAAAAACGCCTCTGAAAAAGCGGAAGACACGGGAATAGCGAAAATAGGAATCGACGATTTTATGAAAATCGATTTGAGAACCGCCCTGATATACGATTGCGAGCCGGTTCCGAAAGCGGACAAACTTTTAAAAATACAAGTCGACCTCGGTTATGAAAAAAGACAAATAGTTTCCGGAATAGCGAAATTTTATAAACCGGAAGAACTAATAGGCAAAAAAATCATTATTGTGTCAAACCTTGCTCCCGCCAAACTCAGAGGAGTCGACAGCAACGGAATGCTTTTGGCCTCCGGGGAAGAAGACGTAAAAGTCGTTTTCCTGAGCGACGACACTCCTCTCGGTCAGCGCGTCAGATAAGCCGAGTCAAGGCATTTCAAGAGAAATGACCATTATCTAAGAAATTTTGATAAAAATACTCGATAGATAAAATCAAAATATTAAAAAAATCCCCTTTATCAAAAATATTTTTGAACAAAATATCAGAAAAACGGAATCAAAATATTTTAAAATAAATCCTCCTTATCAAAAGTATCTTCGGTAAAAGTCTCGGAAAACAAAGTCAAAATATTCAGAAAGAGATTTCCCTTATAAAGATTCTTAGTCAGCGAGTCAGATAGAATATATCAGAACGGTCACATAAAAAAAACAACACTATAATTTATTAAAGAAAGAGGACATTAAAATGATTAGCAAACAAGTAACAGTTTCAAACACAGTCGGGCTTCACGCCAGACCGGCGACTTTCTTTATAAAGAAAGCGAACGAATATAAATCCTCAATTTGGATAGAGAGCGATTCTCGCAGAGTCAACGCGAAAAGTTTACTCGGAATTTTATCCTTGGGAATCGTCGGAGGAACCGAGATAACCATTATCGCCGACGGAGCTGATGAAAACGACGCGGTAGAGGGACTTGAAAGTTTGTTAAAAACGCTTAATGACGGCAACTAAATAAGAGATGAAAAAGGATAAAAAAACTTTGCTGAAAAAGGCGCTCAATTTGCCAGAGAGACCGGGAGTATATACTTTTTACGACGAACACGGTAAAGTTATTTACGTCGGAAAAGCAAAGAATCTTAAAAACAGGGTCACGACATATTTCCAGGGAAATCTAAACCCTAAAACCGCGAAAATGGTCAGTACCGCCGGAAACTTTGAATTTATAGTAACAAATACCGAGTTACAGGCGTTACTGACCGAATGCAGCCTTATAAAACAGCATAACCCTTTTTTTAACATTAAGCTTAAAGACAGCACGAGCTATCCTTATATACGAGTCAGACATACGCCTATGGGACCGTCGATTGAAACCGTATATTCGAGAACGGGAGACGGGAAATTTTTTGGGCCTTATGGTTCAAGACATAACGCTACGGCGATTCGTGATCTCCTGAAAAGAACTTTCTCGTTAGCATCCTGCGCGAATAAAAAGACACAGCAAAAAAAGCTGTGTCTCGAATATCATATAAAACATTGCTCGGGGTTTTGCGAACATAAAATTCCGGAAGATAAAGTCGAAAAACTCTATTCCGAAATATACTCGGTATTAAACGGTAAAACCGATGAGATATACGCGAAAACGGAAAAAGAAATGAAAGCTTTCGCGAAAAAACTCGATTTTGAATCCGCCGCGATACTCCGCGACAGGCTAAAAGCCCTCGACATACTCAAAAAGAGACAAAAACCTCTTGTAATACGAAACACAAACGCCGATTACGTCTCCTGCGTCGACAGCAACGAGGTCGGAATATCGTCCGAAAATCCGATTCTTTGCGTCTTTATGTTTAAAATAAGAAACGGATATGTCACGGGAGAACTCTGCGACGTTTTTGAGAATACTTTCGAAACCCCTGAAAGTCTTATCAGCGACTATCTGTCCAGATATTACAACGACTGCGACGACATGCCTAAGTCCGTATATTGCAATATAACGTTTCCTGATTTTGACCTCATCAACGAATGGCTGAACGGTAAGTTAAAACTGCCGAAACAGGAACAAGATAAATCAATAATAGAACTCGCTAAGAAAAATTGTAAAGAAAGAATTTTACAACATCAGGGGAAAGCTTATAAAAGCCAAAGATTGCTCGCTTCTTTCAGAGAATTTACTGGAATAAAAAAAGCGGATAACATAGAAGTTTACGACGTATCACACATAGCGGGCGAAAACGTCGTGTGCGGAATGATATCTTGCGTAAACGGCAAGCTGAAAAAAGACAATTATAAAAGATTTAAAATTTCAAAAGAAAACGGAAACGACGACACCGCGTATATGAAAGAAGCGGTACAAAGACGTATTACTCGCTTTCTCGAAAACGACAAAAAATTCGAGCCCCTTCCGGACGTAATCATATGCGACGGAGGTTTGGGACAGATTCACGCGGTCTTGCAAGCGGTTAAAATAAGTCCGCTCCCAATCACCGTTATTGGGTTGAAAAAAGACAGCCGCCACAGAACGAAATCGATAGTTTTCGAAAATGGCAAAGAACTTCTTCTTTCTCACAATCACGAAGTTTTCGCGTTTTGCGGGAATTTACAGGAAGAAGTTCACAGATACGCCATATCGTATCACAAAAAGCTCAGAGATATTCAAGCCCGACAATCGGAACTTTTTGAAATTGACGGAGTAGGAAAAACCAGAGCAAAAAATCTGTTTTTACATTTCAAATCGATAGAGAAAATAAAAAACGCCTCTGTCGAAGAACTCAAAACAGTAAAAGGGATCACGGATTCAGTCGCGAGAAACATAAAAAAATATTTTACGACTCATTCGGACTGAGACGAGTTTTGCTCCTGTTCCTCGTCGAGAACTTTCGTTCCGTACAGATTGAATCTGAATAAAAGACTGTCATCCTCAGGATTCTCGCAGACAACTTTCGCCTTATTTATAACTCCGCCGTCAACAAGCTTCGCTATTCCGATAAATTGAGAAAGTTTGCTTTTAAGATTGAGTCTATCCCCTTCCTCTGTGACAAGAAAAACATTTCCCTTACACAAATCGACGGCTTCCAAAAATTTTTTGAAATCAATTTTATGTAATTCTATCGACAACATGATATCACCTCCTTTAAAGTTATGCTATTAAATATATATTAGCTTTCAAAGAGCTTTTTGCGCATATTTTTTTGAAATGATTTTTACATTTTATAATTATACAAAGTTATATAAAGGAGAATTGTAATGGCACAACAAAATTCCAGAAAAACAAAAATCCTTTATCTGTTGGAAATTCTAACTAAGATGACAGACGAACAACACGGTCTTACTCTCACTCAGATTTTCGATAATCTTTATCTTAAAGGAATCACCGCCGAGCGAAAATCCATATACAGCGACATTCAAGCGCTTAAACAAGCCGGTTATCAGATAAAGAAAAAGAAAAAGGGCGATGAGGTGACTTATCATATGATAAGCAACTCGCTCTCAGCGGACGATATATATCTTTTGGCCCAAATCTTACAAACCTCCGAGATTCTTTCCCACCAAAGAGCGAACTCATTGATTCTAAAACTCGCAAAGCTCACAAACTTGCAAAACGAAGGCAAAATTCTAAACTCAATGTTAAAATACATCAATGGAAATAAAAACGACGATATTATAAAAATAGTCTCGTTATGCGACGCAATATATGAAAACAAAAAAATAACCTTTACCTATAAGCATTTAAGGTTCAACGCCTCTCCGTTACTAATTACGGTTCTCGACAAAACGTGTTATCTTGTCGCCGGAAGCCGCTCGTTCGAAAAAAATTTCGAGTTTTTCGATATCGAAGACCTCGAAGATATATTAGTGATAGACAGAAAAGCCTCAACTCCGGGAGAAATCGCTGACAACCAAGATTTCGATCTTAATTTATTCGTCAAAAGAAATCTCGAGCTAAAAAAAGACCAAGATATCACCGTAAAGTTAGAAATATCGGAAGATTCGATATTTGTATTTATGAATGAATTCGCAGGAGACAGATTCGCGGGCAAAGCTAAAATCGAAAAACAAGACGATATTTTTTCTGTTGAAACAACTCTAAAACTGACTTCTCAGTTCGTTTCATATCTCTATAAAAACAGCGGAGAAATCAAAGTAATATCGCCAATGAGTCTAATAAAAAAAATCGAACGCATAGATAAACTCGCTAAACGATTATAACCGATGAAAAAATATTTTGACATAAAGAATAAACTTTTTTTGGCCCCTCTCGCCGGAATTTCCGACAGAGCGTTCAGACTTATATGCAAACAATTCGGAGCCGACGTAACCGTCACAGAGATGGTCAGCGCGAAAGGGCTGTATTACAAAGATAAAAAAACGGCTTCCCTATTATCTTTCGGAGAAAATGAAAAACCGATAGGAATTCAACTTTTCGGCTCCGAACCTGATATTATCGAATACGCGGTCAAAACAGTCACTGAGCTTTCGCCGCAATTTATAGATATAAACATGGGATGCCCTGTTCCCAAAATAGTAGGAAACAAAGAGGGCGCTTTTTTGATGACGCAACCGAACAAGGTTTTCGAAATCGTGAAAAAAGCGTCAGCGGCCACGCCGCTTCCCGTCTCGATAAAAATCAGAGCGGGATTTGACGAAACGGCAAAAAACGCGGTAGAAATCGCGAAAATCGCGGAAGCCGCGGGAGCCTCGTTTATAACGGTTCACGGAAGAACAAAAACACAGATGTACTCCGGGCAAGCGAATCTTCAAATTATTGAACAAGTTAAAACGCATGTAAAAATTCCTGTAATCGGAAACGGAGATATTTTCTCATTTCAAGCGGCGTTAAAAATGAAAGAAGAAACAGGCTGCGATGCTCTAATGATAGCTCGTGGAGCTTTCGGAAATCCTTTTATATTTGAAGAGATAAAATCAGGATTTTCAGGACAAACCTATATTCCGCCTTCTGATAAACAACGTATAGAGACAGCGATTCTTCATTTGAAAAAAATCATACGATTTAAAGGCGAAAAAACCGCGATTACGGAATCCAGAAAACATATGGCATGGTATTTAAAGGGAATGAAAAACTCCGCCGAGGTAAAAAATAAAATTTTTACCGCGAACACATTAGAGGAACTGGAAAATATTCTCAATCAATATATCAAAAATCTGTCTTAACTAACGCCGACTCCAAACCGTCGCATTTTTATGCTTTTGTCCGCATAAAACATATTTATGTTTTACATTCACATAAAATATATTTGAGTCTTCCATTCTTTAAACCTATAAACAATATTTAAACTATTCGCAAAATTTCCATAAAAGCCGATAATTTCTAATACTGATATTTATAATATTAACCATATTTTACCATGAAAATGAAATAAAATCAATACCTAAAATTTTTTTTAAAATAAAATTAAAAACAAAGCGATAAACTAAAAAAATTTTTAGTATTCTATTTCGGATCATAAAAACAAAGTTATTATAAAAAAACCAAAGCTAAAAAAATCATAATATTTATATTAAATTTATATTTAGATAAAAAAATAAAAAAACCGAGAAAAAGAGTTTATATAATAGCTATTTATTACGATAAAAATAATTTTTTAAAAATAAAATGTTTTTTAATAAAAAACAAAAATAATTATTTAATAATTATTTATTAACTATATCTTTATTATTTATTAACTATATCTTATTATTATTTATTATTTATTATTTATTATTTATTTTATTTACTTTTAATATTTATTTTTTATATTAGCGTTTTTTCTTGATTTCCGTGCTTTTTTTGCATATTATGTAACGTTTTTAACTTCTTTTAAAACCTTTATAATAACGTATTATCCAAGATTTTCATAAAAGTATATAAAAAATAACAATATTTTCATAATAATCTTTTTATGTACCAGCAATTTTTAAAAATTATCTAATCATTTTTATTTTAGAATTTTCTAATTTACAGCTTTTGTTTGCAAAATTATTAATTTTTATAATAATTTTGCTATAAATTATTATAATTCTTCTTTAATTATATTTTTATTATTTTTAATACGTTACTTAGCTTTACGAATAAACAAATATCAAACGTTTTTTTCTTCTTCTAATAAATTTTTCCGAATCTATTCATATGTATTTTCCCCAATTTATAATTTATAATTATCATAAACTGAAAGTAAAAATATTAATTTTTCCTATATTTAAAATATTTGCGCGATTTCGTGATATCAATAAATATTAAATTTATAAATAGTAAATTTATGTTACAGCTTTGTAACATATCTTGACAGTTTGTTTCTTCTCAACATATAATAATTTCACAAGATTCAACGGAGTATAATATTTATATGGAAATCAAATTTAAAGAAAATCTCAAAAAACTGAGGAAAAAAGCGGGCCTCACTCAAAAACAACTCGCCTCGGAACTCGGAGTCGCGTTGTCGACGGTAGCGATGTGGGAATCCGGAGGAAGACAGCCCGATTACAAAATGCTCGGGAAGATATCCGCCTTCTTTGACGTGACATTCGACCAGCTTTTAGCCGACGGAACCGAAAAACTTACCGGGCAAGAGGCTGATGAAATCACAATTTTTCGAAATATGCTAAAAACAAGACCGGAAATAAGGACACTACTATCCATATCCAAAAACGCTTCTAAAGAAGACGTTGAAAGAGCGGTTACAATTATTCTCGCGTTAAAAACAAACACGCCGGAAGAATAAAAATAAAAAAAATGAATATATTTTTTATAAATTTTTAAATAATTATCTCCTATATCCGAATATAGTAACATCTACTAAATCTATTGTTAATAGACATGTCATTTGAAACAAAACTGTGAAATATTATTGTTTACTATTGACAATTTTTTCTTGGAGTGATATTATATTAACATGATTTATTTTTTAAGGAGAAGACTCATGAGAAAGTTTTTCGCGGTCTCAATGTATATGTCTATGGCGCGCATGTATGACATGTGCATGGTTGACGCTGCGACTTTTTCAAAAAAACTTTCTTCTGTTGAGACTTTATAAATCATATTATATTGTGTTTTTAGAGGGAAGCTTTTTTTGAAAAGCTTCCCTTTTTTAATGTCCTATCAATTGCAGTATACAATCGGAGGAAAAAACAAAAAATGACGATGACCGAAATAATAATAAGAACCAATATTTTAAATAAACGAATGTGTTCGTCAATTATAGTTAAAATTTAAAATATTCCACATTAAAAATAAAAGTCTTAAAGTTATAAAATTGAATTGAACAAAATTATATATAATAATTAGTTAAAAGGAGTTTATAGTATGAAAAAAGTAATATCAATAATTTTAACAGTAATTTTAGCGGCGACATCTCTAATCGCGTTTTCAGCCTGCGGCTCGTCGTCAAACATTACCATAGCGGTACCGAACGACACCACGAACGAGGGACGAGCTCTTCTTTTGCTTCAAGAACTCGGCTACATAACTTTAAATGAAGACGCCGGAATTACCGCGACCGTAAGAGATATTGAAAGCAACCCTTATAATATAGAGTTTGATGAAGTCGAGGCCGCTCAGCTGCCCAACATTCTTCCCGATGTGGATTACGCGGTAATAAACAGTAATTACGCGATAGCTTCCGGACTTAATCCGACAGAGGACGCCCTCGCGTTGGAGGGCTCCGCCTCAGCTTATCTGAATGTTTTGGCGGTAAAAGAAGGAAATGAAAATTCGGACAAAATAAAAGCGCTTGTCGCCGCTCTCAGCAGCGCGCAAGTGGCCGATTTTATAGAAGAAACATATGACGGAGCGGTTATAAGCGTAGTTGAAAATCCCGGAAACGGTTTTGACGACTCAATAGACTACGAAGCTCTCGCCGGGACCGAAATATCGGTCGCCGCCTCCCCCGCTCCTCACGCCGAAATCCTTCAAGTAGCAAAAGAAATTCTTGCCGAAAGAGATATAACTCTCAACATAATAGAATATTCAGACTATGTAGTCCCCAACAACGTAGTTGAAAGCGGAGAAGTAGACGCGAACTACTTCCAGCACATTCCCTATCTTGATGATTTTAACGCCGAAAACGGAACTCATCTTGTCAACGCGGCGGCGATTCACGTTGAGCCCATCGGAATTTACGGAGGGAAACAAACGACTCTTGACGCTATAAAAGGCTGAAATAATAACCCTATACGCCGATTTTTATGAATCGGCGTATAGTCGCTTGGAGGTTAAAATGATTGAAATAAAAAACCTGTCGAAGTCATTTCTCTCCCTTGACGGAAACGTCGAAGCTCTCAAAAACGTAAGTTTAACAATAAACGATGGGGAAATATACGGAATAATAGGAATGAGCGGCGCGGGGAAAAGCACTCTTGTAAGATGCATAAATATGCTTGAAAAGCCCACGTCCGGAGAAATTATAATCGACGGAACCAATGTCGGGACAATGTCAAAAAGCGACCTGAGAAAAAAAAGAAGAGAAATTTCGATGATTTTTCAGGGCTTTAATCTTCTAATGCAAAGAACATGTCTAAAAAATATATGTTTCCCGCTCGAACTTACCTCTATGAAAAAATCTGAGGCCAAAACAAGAGCGCACGAATTGCTTGAAACAGTCGGACTTCCTGACAAAGCGAACGCCTACCCTTCCCAGCTTTCCGGAGGGCAACAGCAAAGAATAGCGATAGCCAGAGCTCTCGCGACAAATCCGAAAGTTTTGTTATGCGACGAGGCGACAAGCGCTCTCGACCCGAAAACAACTCACGCGATACTCAATTTAATCCGAGAAATTAATCAAAAACTCGGTATTACAGTAATAATCATTACTCACCAAATGAGCGTGGTCGAAGATATCTGCGATAAAGTCGCGATTCTTGACGGAGGAGAAGTCGTCGAGGAAGGAGATGTCTCCTCGGTTTTCTCTCGTCCGAAATCAGTAGCGGCAAAAAGACTTGTATTTCCTGACGGGGGAGACGAAGTAATTCCGAAAGATAAGAACGAATATCGAATCCGAGTTGTCTTCAACGGGGCTCCCGCCACCAAAACGCCGCTCATAGCGAAAATGGCCATAGAAAAAAATATTGAAGCGAATATTCTATCCGCTTCGACAAAAGGAATAGGAAATAAAGCCTATGGAAATATGCTTCTCGGAATCTCGGGAGGAAAAAAACAAGCGAAAGAAGCGATAGAATATTTGCAAAGCGTAAATAACGTTATCGCGGAGGAGGTGGATTGGGATGATTTTGTTGAATAGCGCTTTTTCCTCAGAAGCGGTTTCCGAGGCTCTCGATATATTTAAAACCGAATTTCCGTTAGCGATTTGGGAAACTTTATACGTAACAATTCTCTCTACCGCGTTTGCCATCGTTATAGGTCTTCCTATCGGAATTCTTCTGGTAGCGGGTGAAAAAAACGGAATTCTCCCAATACCCAAATGGCTTTTGCAAACAATAAACATAATCATCAATCTTTTAAGGTCGATTCCATTTCTGATTCTGATGATGATGGCTATTCCTCTCACCAGAGCGCTTATCGGGACCTCCGTGGGAACGGTGGCTTCAATTGTCCCTCTCGTCATAGCGTCCTTCCCTTTTGTGGCGAGACTTATAGAAAGCAGCCTAAGAGAAATAAATCCGAGCATAATCGAAACTGCTCAAAGTATGGGAGCAACTCCATTGCAAATCATAACAAAAGTCATGATTCCGGAAAGCGTTCCGTCTCTTATTTCAAATATGACAATCGCGGTAACCACAATACTCGGCTATTCCGCGATGAGCGGAATTATCGGAGGAGGAGGACTCGGTAAAATAGCGATAAATTACGGTTATTACAGATATAAAGATCTCGTTATGATATTAGCAGTTATTTTGTTAATAATTCTCGTGCAAATTTTCCAAAGTGTCGGGACTCTTCTCGCGACAAAATCTGACAAAAGACTTAAAGGGAAAAAGTAAATGAAAAATAATTGTTTTAAATTATTTTCAACAAATCCCATGAAAAACACTTTATGAAAAAAAGGATAAACAAATATTCGTACAAATACTTTTTTTCAAAACTATTTAGCAAAAATAAAGAAGCGGTTTCTCGTTATTTATTGGGAAGCCGCTTCTCTATTTTAAAACAAAGCTTTTTTCTTAAAGTTTTTATGTAATAAAATCAACCATCGAAAAAAAGTTATAAATGAAATATAAATAATAAATTATAATAATATCATAACAATTTTCAATCTCAAATAAATGAATATAGAAAGAAAAAGAAAAAAAGAAAAGAAA
>CAJFPG010000179.1 GCA_904398665.1 Candidatus Geddesella stercoravicola
AAACCATAAAAAAGCGAAAAATATATATTTTTCGCTTTTTTATGGTTTCAATTTTTTCTCTTTCAATTGGAAAACTTATCCGGCTTAATTTTTATGAGAAATTTTTTCTTTCTGTCCCTCTATGTGTTAGTTGTTAAATTTAAAAGAGATTATTATATGATTTTCGTTCTTTGTCTTTCGAATTAAATTATGATTCAAGAATAATTTTATATTATTTTGTGTCGTTATTCGTTTATATAAAAATAAATGCCTTTGTAGTGTCTCATATGCTTTGTTTTCGTGACTGACTTGTTCTTGATTTGACTGTTTTTTAGATAGTTTTTTTATAAGATTTGTCTCTAAGATAATTCGGTTCTTATATTTATGTTATTCTATCTTTATTATATATATTTGCTCCGATATGAATCCGTCCAAACTGTTTTTATATTCTCATTTTTTTCCTTTTGCTTTTAGGGAAGTAATTATTCGGAGATATAAAGCTAGGCGTAGAAGAATGAAAAGATAAACAAAAATATATAAAAACATATATAATAAAAAGATAAAGTATTTATTAATATTTAAAGATGTTATAAATTATATAATTTATAACATCTTTAAAAGTAAGTACAAATGAAATGTAAAAGAAATAATAAAAGAAATATAAAAGTATCTTTTTAGTTATAAACTGTCTATTATATAATTTTTTCCGCAGAAACGGCATTTGATTTCAACTGGAAAAGTAAGATCGTGAGTTTGAGAAAGCGCTTGTTTTATTCTTCGCTTGCTGCAAGTGCAGCCAAAAATTATTTTTGTTGTTGAAACTTTTTTTAATATATCGATTGAACGGTTTTTTATTGTCGCCTCAATCGCTGTTTCAAGAGCCGTTTCAAGTTTTTTCGATAGATATTCGGGCGTCGGTTTTTTATTTTCATCTTGAAATTTAACGTTATGTCCGGGAAAATATTCTGAAAAAATAAAACCGTCGGAATCTTCAAAAGTAAAAAATTTTATTTTTGCTTTGGTTTGACGGCTTGATTTAAAATATTCTTCGGCGGCAACTTCTATGTCTTTCCCTATAACCGAACTTTGATAATCTCCTCTTATCGCGAGTTTTCGTCCTACTGTTAAAACGGTTTCAGAAAAAGAAGAGTCTTTATATACATCAACGCATCCTCTCAGTCTTCCGTCAGTCTCACAAACGGCGGTCAGAGCGGTTTGTGTATTTGGGTCTTTTATCGATACATATATTGCTCCGTTATCATCTTTTTCCTCTGTCGCAAATGTCGCCGCAAGGAGCGCGGCTTTAGAAAAAAGCGACGTTTTATCTTTTGGCATTGACTGAGCTTTGAAAAGTTCTCTCAGACTGTTTTTTAACAATGTCGCTTTTATTCTTATGTCATTATCGTATATGAAAGTATTTACAATATCCATAATTATTTCTTTCGGTATATAAATACCGTTCTTTCTTTTTTGTATAAAAACGATTTCTCATATTTAAGAGGAGAGAGTTTTTTCATAAGAGACCGGATTTCTTCCCGTGAATAACATCTTTCTTCTATTATAGTTTCAAATTTTCGGAAGCATTCATTCTCTTTTCCTTCTTTTGGTGAAAAAAATATCAGGCGATAAAAAATATAAGGTTTTTGAAAGATTCCTTCCCAGATAAGAGTCTTGTCTTCCTCTTCAAAAAGTTCCGTCTTTGCCCCTGATTTTATGTATTCGGGAGTTTTTATATCAAATATAAAAACTCCTCCGGGCTCTATAAAATTTGATATTCTTTTAAAAAAAGAACGAAGTTCTCTTTTGTTTACAATATGATTTATTGTGTCTAGGCTGCAAAACACGTAATCGTAAGCTCCGTAAAGGTCAAGTTCGGAGAGATTTTGGCAGACAAAGTTTGTGTTTTTTAGGGTCATTTTTTCAGAGGCTTTTTGCAGCATTTCTTCCGAAATATCCACACCCGTACAATTAAAGCCGTTTTCTTCGAGTATTTCCAACAGATTTCCCGTGCCGCATCCGCAATCGAGAGCAAGTTTTCCGTTCGGTTTTTTAGAGAGTTTTTCGAGACATTTTCGTAAATAATCGCTATAGTCGAACTCTTTCGTAAAACTATCGTAAAAAGCCGCTATGTTGTCATAAGAAGCCTTCTCCATTATGTGTTTACCCGTTTTCTTGAAGGTTTTTAAGCACGGTTTTGTATCCGTCCTTTCCGTATTGTAATGCCCGATTGACTCTTGAAATCGTAGCCGTGGATACTCCTGTTATTTTTACTATGTCGTTATAAGGAATGTCTTTATCAAGAAGCTCGGCTATCATTAATCGTTGAGACATAGACTGTATTTCGGCTATCGTGCAGAGATCTTCGAGAAAAGAGAACATTTCTTCTGCTGTTTTGATTGAAAGTAAAGCTTTTACCAATTTATCTGTATGCTCATTTTTGATGCTATTGCTCATATTTATTCATTATCCTCGATTATTCTCTATTCTCCGTCGGGAGCCAAAATTTTTGTTACGGTTCCGTCGGGATTTTTTATTTCTTTTATTACGAGTTCGCCCGGTTTTGCTTTTCTTTTTTCGGCGTTTAAAAGTATTGTTCTTTCAAGCGGCTCTTTTTTCTGACGGGAGCTGTCATTTATTGCTTCGACCGCTTTTTTGTCGAGAGTTTTTCCTTCGTCTGACAAAATGGTCGT
>CAJFPG010000180.1 GCA_904398665.1 Candidatus Geddesella stercoravicola
CACTCGTTAGTAGAACCGGGAGAAATCCTTTTCATTTCAAACGTTATCGGGAAAAGAGAACCGTCCTTATCCTCAGCGTCGCAAATCAAAGTCGCGTTATCCCATGTAAGACACGGCGCTCTGCCACCTTTGCCGTCAGGACGCTCGGTAATGAGATTTGAAAGCTTGGCGTAAACATTTTTAGGAATCCAGCCCATTCGAAAAGGCACGTGCTGAGTATGTATTCCCAAATCTCCCATACAGCCGTACTCTCCGTTGATGTCAATCATTCTCTTCCAATTAATCGGTTTCTCGGGATCCATATCGCTGCAATGCTTGAAAGAGGAACGGACCTCAATCAGCTTCCCAAATTTTCCTTCGCGTATCCAACGAATAAGCTCCTGGCACGCGGGATAATACGGGAACTCGCTCGCGCATCTGACAATAACTTCGGGATGTTTATTGCAAGCGTCTAAAATCTCAGCGTTAGCCTTGGCGTCAATTCCGAACGGTTTTTCGCCGAGAAGATGCTTGCCCGCATTTATTATATCTGAATAAACCTTGCCGTGAAGATTATGAGGAAGAGCGCAGTAGATCGCGTCTATATCTTCCTTATTCAAAAGTTCACGGTAGTCCGTGACAGAATATTTTACGGTATCAAAATTATCGGTAAACCATTTTGAGGCTGAGGGATTCATATCGCACACTCCGATAATTTCCGGTCTGGCAATATCTTCGGAAAGATGACACCAACGAGCCGCGGCCGAAGCGAATTCTTTGCCCATCAGCCCGCATCCGATTATACCGAACCTGATTTTTTGACTCATAAAAAACCTCCGATTATTTAATTATAAATAAAATTAAAATTTCAATATCGACTAATATATACCAAATATATACCATAATTATACTCCGCAGTATTATAAAAGTCAATGTTGATATTATGAAAATTTTACGAAAATATATTGCTTTCCCGCTCAAAAAATGATACAATACATAATAATACGACAGACTATAAAAAGACAAAAAGTAAAGATAATTACGAAATTAAAATCAAAAAAAGAATCGGACGAAAAAATCGTTCTCAAAAAATCGCTTATTAATCGCTTTATCAATTTATGAATTTTGTCTTAACTAAAAGCATAAAAAATTAAAATATTAAGATTAAAAATAAAATTAAATATAGCTAATAATTAAATATAATTGTTAAAATTAATAATTAATATAATTGTTAAAATTAATAATTAATATGATTGCTAAATATAATTATAGTCATTAAATACAATCAAAAATCGATTACGCATAATAAGAATAAAATTTTATATCAAAAAGTTTTTGTAAAAACAAAAAGATAATAAAAAAGATAATAATATAAATATCAAAAGAGAGAGAAAAAAGCCTTAGAACAGTAGGTATGTACCTTGAAAATTAAACGATGATACCATAGAAAATTCCTTATAAATTATATAAAACGATATAAATATATAATAAACTAAGAAAATATATAAAGAAAAAGAGACAGAAATAAGAGACTAAAAAATATAGCAAAACACGTAATAAACTCAAAAAAACAATGAAAAAAACATCATTAAGAAGAATTATCAATATTAAGAAAAATTATCAAATAAAAAAACATAAAAAGGAGAAATAAAAAAAATGAATCCAAAAAATCTTCGGGACCGCTCCCGCTATCTCGGAAATCCGTCTCAACTATTCGGCGTGGAAAAATATAAAAGCGTTGACGGGCCGTCGGCGGGAAACGAATATTTCAGGACAAGAACAGGGTCTGGACTTGAATATTACGTTTCCTCCGGAACCGCGCTCGACATATCCTCACTTACATACAAAGGAATTCCGATCAATTATCTATCCAAAAACGGGCAAGTTTCTCCCGCGTTGCATCATCCCACAAACAGTGAGTTTTTACATACATTTAACGCCGGAATGCTTTATACCTGCGGACTCACGTCTACGGGAGACGAGTGCGAGGAGGGAGGTATTATACAGCCAGTTCACGGCAGGCTGCACTCCATACCGGCGAGCGAATGTTGCGGAAAAACCGATTACCAAACAATCGATATCACGGGGAAAATAAGAGAAACGGAGCTCTGGGGGCATTCTCTTGAACTATCGAGAAAAATTTCGTCCCCTGTCGGGGAAAACCTCGTTACAATTACTGATAAACTTACTAATTGTACCGATTCAGATATGGAATTTACTATACTGTATCATATAAATTTCGGATATCCCTTTTTGTCTCCGTCACTCCGAATGATCGTGCCAAAAAATTCGGAAGTCTTCGCGAGAACGGAAGAAGCAAAAAAAGGATTAGAAAAAAGATATTTCTTTACAGAACCGGTCGACGGAAAAGAAGAGGAACTTTTTTTTCATACCATCCCCGCGAAAAACAATATTTCATCCATCTCGCTTGAAAATCCTGATTTAGAAATAGGTGTAAAAATTTCATGGAGCGCCGATACATTGCCTGTAATGATAGAATGGAAAAGCATGAAAAGCGGCGAATACGTTTTGGGAATAGAGCCTTCAAATAACTATGTGCTCGGAAGAACAGAAGAAAGAAAAAACGGTTCTCTCAAAACTATAAAGGCTTTTGAAACAATAACAATGTCTGTTTCTATGAATTTTTATGATATCTAATATATAAAGTATTTTTAAAATTATTTCTATAATATTTAAATTTAAATATTATCTGTAAAGTAAATAGTCATTACACATTGTAAATAACGAAATATAATAATATTTAAACAGCATTATATAATGTTAATAAAACAATAAAAAACTAAAATAAAAAATAAATAAAACATATACTTTTTAAATTATATAATTAATTATATCTTTATAAAAGTCACTCGTTTCAGAAGTCCCGTTTTTCTGGACTTTTTAAATTATATAATTATATCTTTATAAAAGGTCAAATATTAAAAGAAACGGACGTTTTTCGTCCGTTTCTTTTATATATTATCTTTTAGCTTTTAGCTTTGCGAAAAGTTTGGTATTAGTCCTTTTTACCCTAGAAATAAAACTTCCTTCTAAATAAGTAAGAGTCACGTTCTTCATTTTTATCGGCACAAGAATCATTTTCATCATGGTAGAATGAGGCTTAGCGGTTCTGAGAGCGGTTTTTACTCTATCGCTCGAAATTATTTTTTTAATTTCTTCTTTTTTTTCTTTCAAAGAAAGAGAGCAATCGGAATTGGTTATGTTCTCGACGCATCCTACTACTCTTTCTATATAGCGACGCTGTATCATTTCATAGCTTTCCGCGTCCTTGACGCTCCAATAATCGTAAAGTTCTGTCATCCAACCGTGCTCTTCTTCTCTTTTTTGATACATATCACTTCTATATTTAGCGGTTTCGCTTTCCGCTCTGGCTCTCATAAAATGATAATATTTATTTTCAAGGACCACTACTCTCTCAACGTCCTTAATAACGTCAAGGTTAAACGGAAAATCATCCCAAAAAACATTTTTAAAACGTATATTCTTTTTTTCTATATACTCTCTCAAAAACAATTTATTCCACGGAGTATATAATAAATTCAGATCAAAAAGCTTATACGCGTTTCGCCTAAAATCCTCACGCGAGGAGAAAACGGTGGTCGGAAAAGACTGTTCCTGAGAATAACACTCGGTATCGGAATAATAAGTGTCGATATAATATCCGGAAATAACAAGCTGAGCTTCGTTCGCCTCAGCGGCGTTATACATATCTTCAAGCATCGTTTCTTCCGCCCAATCGTCGGAATCCATAAAATAAAGATATTTTCCGCGGGCAATCTCCATAGCCGCGTTTCTCGCAGACGGAGCTCCTCCGTTTTCTTTATGAATAACTTTAATACGCGGATCCAAGGCGGCGTATTCGTCGCAAATTTTGCCGCTGTTATCAGGGCTCCCGTCGTCAACGGCAATGAGCTCAAACTCCGCGAGAGTTTGTTTTTGTAAACTTTCTATACATTTACCGATATATTTCTCAACATTATAGACCGGCATTATAGCCGAAATTTTTATCTCGTTCATCTTCCACCTATCCTTGTGTTCTTTCGATTAAAATAAATCGCCAATAAACAAATTTGACATAAAATAAAAAAATAACGAAACTTAATTTATCTTAGCCAAGTTCTTTCTCGGAAAACGCCAAAGAGGAGGCTATGCATTTATCCATATCGTAATACTTATACTGAGCGAGCCTTCCCCCGAAAATAACATTTTTCTCTTTTTCTGCAAGTTTAAAGTAATCTTCGTAAAGAGAGTTGTTTTTATCGTCGTTTACCGGATAATACGGTTCGAGGCCCATCGCCCACTTTTGAGGATATTCGCGCGTAATACAGGTCTTTTCTTGAGTTCCGAACTCAAAATGCTTATGTTCTATTATACGCGTATACGGAACTTCCCGTTCGTTAAAATTCATAACCGCCACGCCCTGATAATTATCGGTGTCTAAAATCTCTGTTTCAAAACGAAGACTCCGATATTCCAAAGCTCCGAGAGAATAATCAAAATAAGCGTCAATCGGTCCTGTATAAACACATTTATCCGCCATGGAAAGATATTTGTTTCTGTCGTCGAAGAAATCTGTTTCACTCAACACATCGCAGTTCCGTATCATTTTTTCAATTATTTGAGAATATCCTCCGATAGGAATCCCTTGATATTTATCGTTAAAATAATTATTATCGTAAGTATAACGAACAGGGAGCCTTTTAATTATAAACGGAGGCAACTCCGTACAACTTCTCCCCCATTGTTTCTCCGTATATCCCTTTATAAGCTTCGAGTATATTTCTCTGCCTACAAGACTTATAGCCTGTTCCTCCAAATTCTCGGGAGTTTTCGTTATTTCTTTTCTCTGCTCGTCAATTATGCTTTTCGCCTCAGAAGGAAGAGCGACTCCGAACATTTTGGCGAAAGTATTCATGTTAAAAGGCATATTATATATCTCGCCTTTATAATTGGCGACAGGAGAATTTATAAAATTATTAAATTCCGCGAAATGATTTATATATTCCCAAACCCTCTCGTCAGAAGTATGAAATATATGAGCCCCATATTTATGAACCGTTATTCCCTCGATTTTTTCGGTATAAATATTTCCGCCCAAATGTTTTCTCTTTTCAATAATAAGACATCTCTTGCCCTTAGAGGTTGCCCTCTCCGCGAAAACGGAACCGAAAAGACCGCTCCCGACTATCAAATAATCATATTTTTTCATTAAAAACTCCTGAATTCCGCCTATTTTTAAATATAAAAGGCAGTTTTGTACTTTTTATTATACATTTATTTAAATCATTTGTCAATAACAAAGATATTTTTTTCGCAGCGACGTCATATTTGGACTAAAAGACAAAAACATTTTATTTTAAAAAGAAGATTTTAAAAAGAAGATTTTATTTCAAAAAAATGAAATTTGAATCGTCAAGTTGAAAAATATAAAAAAATATGCTATACTTTAAATAAATAGAGTAAAAATTAACGTTAAGCCAAACATTCGAATAGATTAATAGTCGAAAGCTGAAAATCAAAATAAAAATGTAAAAACGTTCGGGGGAGAAAAATAAATGAATATTCTTCACGTAAAATACGCCGTGGAAGTCGCAAAAACACTGTCTATAAGCAAAGCGGCGGAAAATCTTTATACGACGCAGCCGAATCTCAGCAGAGCGATAAACGAGCTCGAATCACATATAGGTATCACGATTTTCAGACGAATGTCAAAAGGCGTCGCCGTCACGCCGGAAGGAGAAGAGTTCCTCCAATACGCTAAAAAAATTATAGCGCAGCTTGATGAGCTCGAAGAGCTGTATAACGGAGAACATCGAGAAAAACAACGTTTTTCTGTCTGCGCCCCGAGAG
Organism: Candidatus Geddesella stercoravicola; assembly: GCA_904398665.1. Lineage (GTDB taxonomy): Bacteria > Bacillota > Clostridia > Oscillospirales > UBA644 > Geddesella > Geddesella stercoravicola. The sequence continues at coordinate 5,851 of CAJFPG010000180.1, forward strand.
CGAGTTATATATCGAACGCCTTCGCGGATTTCGCAAAACAAATCAGAACAGATAAACCGGCGGAGATTTTTTATAAAGAAACTAACTCAATGAGAACGATAAATAACGTCGTAAAGGGAGAGTATGAACTCGGAATAGTAAGATATCAGGGAACATTCGACAAATATTTTAAAAATATGTTTTCAGAAAAAAAATTGTTCTCTGAAACGCTCACCGAATTTTCATATAAACTTCTAGTATCAAAAAATCACCCCTTGGCGAAAGCGGAAGACGTTAAACCGGAAGAACTCTCCGATTATATAGAGATAGCTCACGGAGATCCTTATGTGCCGTCGCTTCCGCTCATAGACGTAAAAAAAGCGGAGCTTTCGGAATTTGTAGACAAACGTATTTTCGTATTCGAGAGAGGAAGTCAGTTTCAGCTTCTTGAAGAAGTTCCAAACACTTTTATGTGGGTTTCTCCGATGCCGAAAGATCTGCTTGACAAATACTCTCTTACGGAAGTAAAATGCAGCGGAAACAACAAAATATATAAAGATGTTCTGATTTACAGAAAAAATTATGTTCTTTCCGAGCTTGACGACAAATTCATATCCTCGCTTAAAAAAGCGAAAGAAAAATATATGTAAAAACCAAAATTTTTATATACTATAAAAAAAGACCCTTTTAAGGGTCTTTTTTTATCTGGAATCTTTTACGCTTTTTCTCTTCCGTTTTATTCAAAATAACCTCCGGAAATATCAAAAAAAACAAATTATTCCTAAACGGCGCCATTCTATCATTTTTGTTTTTGCTTTTTTTAACAAAAATCACTCCGAAACAACGCCTGTCCCATTAGTCCCATTATCGGAAGAGGCGGAAGAGGAAATCCCCTCTCCCTGAGAAGAAGCCGTATCAGATCCGTCAAAGGCCGTTCCGGAAGCCGAGTCCCCGTTATTCGGAGACTGAACGGCGTTCGGATCGGATGCCGAATCAGCGCCGGAGTCTGCCGCCCCGTTGTCCTGAGTCACCGTTTCGTCGGAAGTCTGAATATCGGAGATATCTCCGCCGGACGACGTCCCCGAATCGGGCTGCCCGGACTGAGTTCCCGAATCACCGACGGCCGATGATCCCTGACCGCCTTCAAGCGGAATATCGTTCGGTGTCTCCGTTTCATCGGAATTTGAAAGAGAATTTTCCTCCGAGTTTTCGTTCATTTCCTCATTTCCGGTGTCAGCCGTTTCATTTTCAGTGTCAGAATATATTTCTCCCGTATCGTTTCCGTCTGAAATATCTTTCGGAACAAGGAGCGAAACTGTCTGTCCTATAAGGTCGGAAGCCGTCTCGGAATATCCGCTGTAAGTCATCCAGTTAGGGACGAAAGATATCGAGACATCTCCCGAGACAGAAGAACAATCGACCGTAAATTCAACAGAGGCGGAGGGAATTATTTGAGTGGTATAATAAACGTCTCCGTTAAGAGTCACTTTGCAATACCCAGTCGAGGCCTCTCCTGTCGCTGTCAGAACGACAGTATATCTCTGCCCCGCCGAAAGAAGATAACTTTTACCGCTTTCCGCCAGAACCTCTTCGCCGTTTCCGTCCGTGATATTTACGATAATATCATAATTTACAGGTTTGATTATATTTTTGGCGCTCGTCACCCCGTCGGTAACCCATGCCCACGAGAGTCCGGCGAGGAAAAAGCCGCAAAGCAAAACGCCGATTATTGAGGAAAGAGTGACCCTAATCAAAGATTTATACGACACTTTTTCTCCTTTCGGAGCGACAAAGAATCTTTTTAGCTTCCTTTTTTCTTTCTTCACGGAGAAGTGTTCCCCCTTTCAGATTATCTGTAAAAATTATCGAATATTTACTCTTATAATTTACATAATTCGCCTAATAGCCTCGGTTTCGCGGCGGCATCCGTTTCTCCGAACCGTCCGGGCGCGGTTTTTTACAAAGCCAGATTTAACGCTTAACGAAAAACAAAATCGCCGGAAAAAAAATATTATCAACCGCATTTAAAGCCGCCGTCAATGTATTTTTAAAATAAATTCAGAACGCGGAGTGGAAAATCAACATTGTCAAAATATCTTGTCAACCGTTTTTACGAAAGGCGAAAGCACACTTCAATAAACGAAACTTAATACCCGGATACAATCCGATGCCTTAAAGATATATCGATACCGCCGCCCGTTCTTCCGAACTCTAACTCGGCCTACAAAACCTTCACGCCCGGCGACAATCCGACGCTGTAAACAAACCAAAACGCCGCCGGAATAACCGTTCCGAAAATTTACGAAGCGTCTTTTTAAATAATATTCTGAACGCGACGCAAATCCAAGGCCATAATCGAACTTATGGCTTTGGATTCACGCCCCGCCCTTCGCGGGCGGGGGCCAGGCCGGTTTTCGCCGCGTATAATATCGCGGCGAAAACCGTTAATTCCCGAAAGAAGTTCTATGTTCAAAAATCAGTCTTGTATAAGAGAATCATACATATCGGGGCTGTAAGTGACTCCGTTGAATGTTCCTCCGTTTATCTTTATAAACATCGAAGATGAATTTCCGCCAGCGTTATAAATCGGAAAACTTGCAGGGTCATAATTGAATATACCGCCGTTGATAGTGAAATCTCTCACGGTCGGATTTGTGGTAGTGACCTGGAAGATCACCTGATCGGCTCCCGTCGCCGTGAAAGTGCCTCCATTAATCGTCGCCCCGAAGTTGCTGAGAATGACATATTTGTCGCTTGCTCGCCCCGTGTAATTACCGCCGTTAATAACCAACGTATCGCTGTCATTATGAATTACGCTTCCCGTAACAGTGACGTTGTCCAAAATAACGTCGGAATTATAAAACTTTAAAGCCGGGGTGCCATTGTTAGCGGAAGCGTCAACCACAACATCCTTTACCGTTACTTTTGCCGGTTGGTCCTGAGAATAGCCGTAAACATCTATCAGTCCATAATAATTATCAGTATCTACACCGTCTCCGGAGATTGTGCCGTTTTCAATAACGACTTCAAGATCTTCGTCAGATAAAGTTTCCACAATTATAAATGCGTTTGAAAGAGTGTTCCCTCCGAGATCAATCGTGGTGCTGTTGTCTCCGACATATACACAACCTCCGACGTCGATATCGTTTTCAAGAAGGACAATCTCTGTATTGGGATCTTTGATAGCCGCGGTCATATCCTCCGCGTTACCGACAGGAGTAGTGCCTTGCTCGGTAACGACAAATCTTCCCGTGGAAACCTCGGTAGATTGATATCCTGCGGCGACAAAGGTGCCGCCGAGATTATCGTCCCCGAGATCCGGGTCACGGCCGACAAAGGTGCCTCCGTATACGGTTATCGTGCCGGGATTGCCGTTAGACATATTGAGCGTAAGAGGAGCGCCGTCGCCGTAAGCGTAATCCTCCGAAGAGGAGTTAATGAACAAACCGTCGTAAATGGTGACAGTTCCGCCGTTCCAAACATACACGCAAGATTCGCGCGGTGTATCAACGGTTATAGTTCCGTTTTCAATCACAAGATTTCCGCCGTTGCAGTTAACAGGAACAACATAATCGGACGCGGAAGAAGCGTCGATCGTGCCGTTTCCGGTAATGGTAAGAGTAGCCCCCGCGTTTACCTGGATCGGGGTGTTATGCGGATCGCTTGAACTAGAATTGCTTCCATAAGTATCGGCGGAGAAAACAATCGTATTTCCGGAGAGGTCAAGCACGGTATCTGTGTTGATATCAAGTTCGTCGGTCAGCTCAATATCGGAATAAAGAACGACATCTCCGCCCTGAGCGACGGCGTCTCTGAGTTCTTCCTCGGTATTGACCGCCGCAGCGGCGTCATAATCGATACCAAAGCTATCGCTTTCGTACGGGGTCTGAGTAGCCATGAGGGTCACACCGAGATTGATCTCGGGAGCCGAGACGTTATCGGCTGTCATATAATTCGCGTCGTTGCCGACTGACGTGGGCATATAAACCACGAGCGTCACGTATTTCTCGGAAATACCGTCAGCGCTGCCCTCGGGATACAGAACGTCGCCATCGGAGAAGCTAAGACCGGATATATTAACGGTCCCCGCTTCTTCCGCCGCCGCTATCGCCGCGTCGCGGCTCTCGTAGCTCTGATTTCCCTCTATTACCGCGAACTTGATATAATCAGAAAGCTTAAACTCATTGCCGTAAACGTTAACGCTTCCTTTTTCGGAAGTC
>CAJFPG010000181.1 GCA_904398665.1 Candidatus Geddesella stercoravicola
GCTTGACGATATTGAGGAAGCTTTTGAGGGCGAAAATACCGAAACGGAGGGGTGTTCATCCATGATGACACCCGCTCCACCAAAACATTCAAATCCGAACGTTTCCCCTATTGGCAAAAGGTTCGGATTTGTTGTTTATCTGGATAGTTTGAAATAGTTTCTGTTTGTGGCAGCATGGAAATTTTCTCCTGTACTGCCGCTCTTCTTTCAATCTAAGATTTGAAAGGACTTGAAGAAATGAAAAACTATCAGATTATAGGATTTACACTTTGTACTTTTGGAAACATCTTACTCATCCAGCAGATGAGAGATTACATATTTATCGCACCGATACTTGCGGCTCAGGTAATCATTTGGATTTGTTGCAGCATTCTCTTTTGCGTTGATATTTCGTCAAGAGAATTGTTTATTGCGATTAACACTGTTTTGGTCATCGTGGGACTGTTGGGCATCCTGTCTCCAATTTGAGGCGAGAAAAAACCGCCGGACAAAGTCCGACGGTGGCAATAAGAATGAAGCAAGCAACATCCATAGACGACGTTATAACACATGTTTTAAATTCAAAATATGTAAAATATTTTTTACCGTCAACTTAACAATGCTTTATAAACCTGATTTCTCAATCTTGGATGAACATAAGGTTCGAGATTGTTTCTCATATGCTGAGCGTAAAGAATTGTAAGTTTTTTTGTAGGATCCATAGAAACATACATTCCTCCCGCCCCGCTCCATCCGAATTCTCCTATCGTGCTGAGGGTGTTTCCGAGTTTGGGATCCATAAGAGTACGAACCCCAAGCCCATAACCGTATCCTTTAAGCTGAATCCAATCTAAATCAGGCAACTGCTTTTCTGAAAGCTGATTAGTCCTTAAAATATCCACATATTTTTCAGAAAGAATTCTCGTCCCTGAGCGAGATAGACCTTTATATGTCATAGTTTCGGCAAATTTTAAATAATCATCAACAGTAGAAATTAAACCGGCGCCGCCGCTTTCATATTCCGAACCAAAAACATGATCGTTTTCAATAGTCATTTCTTTTGCCTTTTTCTCTTCGTCGTCGTAAAAATATTGCAAAGCGAATCTATCGGATTTTGTATAGTCGCGTTTAAAACCGGATTCCGACATTCCAAGAGGGAGGAAAACATTTTCTTTCATATATTCGCTGAGCTTTTTCCCTGATACAATTTCAATTACGGCGCCTAGAACATCGTGGCATAAACTGTAATTCCAATGTTCTCCCGGCTCAAAAAGCAACGGGGTTTGAACAAGAGTCCTTATTACCTCTTGAGTCGGGGCTTTATTGTCAGTTTTTTTCTCGACCTCAACTATCTCTTTTTTATGTATATCATAATCAAACCCGGCAGTCATCGTAAATAAATGCTTTATGGTCATGATTTTTCTTGTCTCTGATATTTCGGTCTTCCCATTTCCGATATCTTTAAGATAAGTTAAATGTCTCGCTTCCGGGATAAACTCATATACGGGATCGTCAAGGGATAAAAGCCCTTTTTCAACAAGTTGAAGAGCGGAAACAACCGTTATTATTTTTGTGGGAGAATAAAAATTATAAATCTCGTTTCCCTCTATTTTCCTTTTATTTTTAACGTCTTTGTATCCCGCGAAATGTCTATATACCATATCATGTTCTTTTAAGACCACGCAATCTATTCCGGGGATTCCTATTTTATTCACAAGACCGTCAAGGAAATAAGTAAGTTCTTTAAAATTCATTTTTTGCCTCTTTACCCTTCTTATCTTTCTTTATATTATCGAGGGTTTCCAACGCTTTCATTATAGCTATTCTTCCGCTCTCATACGTCAATCCGCCCTGGAAATACGCTGTATATGGGGGACGGAGAGGCGCGTCCGCTGATAATTCTATTGACGCCCCGGACACAAACGCTCCCGCCGCCATTATTACCTGATCCGAATATCCAGGCATATCCCAAGGCTCTGGAGTCACGAAACTATCAATCGGAGAGCCTGCCTGTATCCCTTTACAAAAAGCTATAAGAAGCTCA
>CAJFPG010000182.1 GCA_904398665.1 Candidatus Geddesella stercoravicola
CCTTAATTATCGCCTTATATAATATTTTTCTCATTCACTTAATTTATTCAACTTATTCAATTTAGCCTACTTATTTCAATTGTTTTTCTTTGCTACGGCTTTGTTATTTTATTTAGTTTATGTTTTTATTTCGTCCATGTTTTTCCATAGTTTTTTTATCGTTCCTCATAACAATTCGCTTTTTATAAAAACAAACCTAAAATTCCGCCAAACTTGATTTAATAATTTCTCTTTCAAGAAATTCTTCCGATTATACGGCAGTTTTTTGAAAAAACAAAAAATCTATTGATAAATAAAATAAAATATGATATACTTTTATTGAAAAGGACTTTTAAAAGTAAAAAATCTATATTAAATTAAAAAATTATCATATATCCTTGATTAATCTAATTCATAATTTAAAAAAGGGAGAAGGAAAAATTGAAAAGAATACTCGCGGCTTTTATGGCTATTGTCATCTTTTTTTCTATATTGTCCATAAATGCCGCGGCGGAAGAGCCGTCGGCGGAGACATCGAGCGACAGTTCGGTACTTTACAACCTGCAAACAAAATCATTTATCGTTGAGAAAAACGCGGACAACGAGATTTTCTGCGGGTTTCTCCCCCGACTCATGATCTGCGTCTTGCTTGTGGAGTCGGGAGAAGATCTCGAAACCGAAATTACTGTCGCTGAAAATACAAGAAAAAATACTCCCCAATATAGTTCCGCCGATATTAAAGACGGAGAAAGAATATCTCTCGGAGACCTAATGAACGCCGTGCTCGTAGGAAATTCGCAAGAGGCGTCTGTGGCTCTCGCGTTTCATCTATCCGAAGACGGAACGCTTGAAAGCGTAATAAAAAAAATAAACGAAAAAGCCGAAATTATAGGAGCTGAAAACACGGTATTCACAAACGTAACCGGATATTATGACAGCTCAAATCCGGGGAAAACCACGGCGAGAGACGTCGCGATTATCTGTTCTTACGCGATAGAGCTCGACTATATTCTCGACCGTTCCGACATAACGTTCACTATGCTTACGGTAGACGGAGTCACTCGCCCCCTTTATACAAGAAACTCCATGATAGAATCCGCGTCGTCATACTATTACAGACGAGCGACCGGACTCGGAGTTTCGGGAGACACTAACGGCGGATACTCGGCGGCGAGTACTATACTTAATAATAATTCCCGTTTCCTCGCCGTAAACTTCTCAAAAACAGGGCTCGGATATGTTTTAACCGATACCGTAAATTTATTGAAGTACGCGCTCGAAGCATATGAAATAAGAGAAATTGTCGCAAAAAACGCTCCTGTCACGGAAGTCGAAGTACGACTCGGCAGAGATGCGGACTACGCCGTATTATACGCGGAGAACTCAGTAACGGCCTCTCTGCCCAAATCTGCGGAAGACGAAGATATTGTGTTACAATTTGAGGATTTCGCTTCGCAAATAACCGCTCCCGTGGAACCGGGAGATTCATATGGGTTCGCCGTATATTATTATAACGACACAGAAGTCGGAAGAACAAGACTAATTGCAAGAACAACTATCAATCTTGATCTCATAGCCTATTATTCTGATGAAATTGGCAATCTTTTCAAAAATCCCCTTCTCTGGGCGGCGATAATCGTAGTAATAATTCTTTTGGTAACATATCTAATAATGTCAAACATATCTAAATCAAATAAGAATAAAGATGAAAAAATCAGACGAAAAAATAGGATACATGGAAAGATAAAATAACAAGGGGAAAAATTAACACAAAGCAAGAACACAATTCATTTTGACGTTTTATATCGTTTAAACTAAACATTTAAAAAGACAAAAAACAGTCAAGCAAGTAAACCCAAAGAGTTTTCATGTCGTTTAAATATTTTAAATATATAAACATTAAAAAAGATAAAAAGCAATTAAGCAAGTAGTCCCAGAAGATTTTTATATCGTTTAAATATAAACATTTAAAAAGATAAAAGAATTGGGAATTCTCTCGCTGAAAATATTAAAATGAAGAAAAAATCAATCATCATTCAGAAACACTAATAATTCAGCAAAGCGAACTTAAATAAATAACAATATAAAAAATACTTATCGATTATAGAATTAAAATAAAAAAATAAAAATTATTTATGTTTTTAATAATCAATAAATTTAATATTTAAAACACAATTTAAAAATTTTATAAATAAATCTAAGCCCCAAAAAATATCGAGAAACAACATTATAAAAAACCTTCAAAAGTTGTTTTCCGAACTTTTAAGGGGCTACTTTTTATATTTTTTATGTATTTTTACGTTTCGATTCCATACTCGTATTTTTTATAAATATATATTATAAATATATAATTATATAATTCCGCTTTAAATTTATTGTCTTACTTAGCTCTTTCAACTCAGTTGTTTTCAGCGGCCGCTTTTATAAATTCTCTGAAAAGCGGATGGGCTCGGTTTGGACGAGAACGAAACTCCGGGTGAAATTGTGAGCCAACGAACCATTTACGGGAAGGATCCTCAATTATTTCGACAAGCTTTCCGTCAGGAGAAAGTCCCGAAAGAAGCAATCCTTTTTCCTCAAACTCGGTTCTGTAAGTATTATTGAACTCGTAACGATGACGATGTCTTTCGTATATAAGATCATCATTATACGCCTCGCGAGCTTTCGAATTTTCCGAAAGACGACAGGGATAAAGACCAAGCCTCATTGTTCCTCCCATATTCTCGACGTCTTTTTGTTCAAGCATAAGGTCAATAACACAATGCTCCGACTCGGGATGAAATTCACGACTGTTCGCGTTCTTATAACCAAGAACGTTTCTCGCGTATTCAACAACCGCCATCTGCATACCAAGACATATTCCAAAAAAGGGAATATCATTTTCTCTCGCGTATTTTATCGCCTCTATCATTCCCTCTGTCCCCCTGTCGCCAAAACCTCCAGGAACGATTATGCCGCGACAATCGGAAAGTATGGAAGAAACAGTACCGGAATTTATATCTTCCGATTGAACCCAATCTATATCAATATCTACACCGTTCTCAAATCCTCCGTGTCTCAGGGCCTCGGCGACAGAAAGATAAGCGTCGTGCATCTCCACATATTTCCCTACAAGAGCTATTTTTACTTTTCGTCCGCCTTTTTTTATGTCTCGGATTTTATCTATAAGAATACTCCAATCCGACATGTCGGGAGTTGACTTTTCAAGTCCGAGCCGTTTGCAAACGGCTCGGCAAAGCCCGTTTCGCTCAAGCATCACAGGAGCCTCGTAAAGATTATCGACGGTACTATTTTCTATAACAGCCTCTACCGGAACGTTGCAAAAGAGAGAGAGTTTCTCTTTTATCTCATCAGTAAGAGAATACTCCGTTCTGCATACTATAACGTCAGGTTGTATTCCGAGAGAAAGAAGCTCTTTGACGCTATGCTGAGTCGGTTTCGTTTTAAGCTCGTAAGACCCAGTGATATACGGAACGAGAGTAACATGTATATACATACAATTATCGTTTCCGACCTCGTGGCGTATCTGTCTTATAGCCTCGATAAAAGAATTAGATTCCATATCCCCGACCGTTCCGCCTATTTCCGTGATAACAATATCGGTATTAGTATTATTGGCAACGCTGTAAACTCTGTCTTTAATTTCGTTCGTTATATGAGGTATTATCTGAACGGTATGTCCAAGATAATCGCCTCTTCTCTCCTTATTTATAACCGCCATGAAAATTTTACCGGTAGTAACGTTGCTGCCGACATTGAGACTTTCGTCTATAAATCGTTCGTAATGTCCCAAATCAAGATCGGTTTCCGCCCCGTCGTCGGTTACAAAAACCTCACCGTGTTGATAAGGGCTCATAGTTCCCGGATCATAGTTAATATAAGGGTCAAATTTCTGAACGGTAACCTTATAACCGCAGTTTTTAAGCAATCGCCCGAGAGACGCGGCGGTAATTCCTTTTCCGAGGCCGGACACGACTCCTCCCGTAACAAAAATAAACTTCGTTTGCATAACAATTTCTCCTTCCTCTATCTTCTTGATCATCTTGTGTTATATTTTTTATATCTTCTTTAATATTTTATCTCTTTGCTATCTTAATCTCTTTAATATCTTACTTTTTTAATTATAAATTAAATATAATATAATATTTCTCTTTCTCAATATTTTTTTTTCAATTTTTCTCATACACTTTTATTTACAAATTATACTTGTTATCTTTTTATTTTTATCAATATTTTGTTGCCAAACATACAACTAACTTTATATCTAAAAACAAAAAATAAACGTTTCGAAAGTTTCATCTCTATAAAATAACAAACTCTCATAAATAAAAAAATAATCAAAATACTCCGAAAGTACGCTAAAAAATTTCGTAGCAATATTATCGGAGCCTCGCTTCGAAAAAGCAAAATTAATAAAACTTTTTTGTACGTCTTTCAGGTTCGCAGGTATAATTAACGCCAAGCTTTTTCAGAACCTTCTCGTCGGCGTCGCAAAGCATTACCGAAGAATGAAGTTCCGCTCCTTTTAGTCTAGATATCTGAGTCAACGCCTTTCCCGCCTGAGGGTTAACAGAAGCGCTGCTTGACAACGCTATAAGCATCTCGTTCGAGTTGAGATGAGATGTCGACGAGCGAAATATCTCTCTTTTTAATTTCACTATCGGCTCAATAAACGTCTGAGCCAAAAGAGGAACGTCATCGTCAATACCGGCCATCGTTTTCATAGCGTTCAAAAGCGCGGCGGAAACAGATCCCAAAAGCTCGCTGGTTTTTCCTGTTACGATTTTTCCGTCGTCAAGCTCTATCGCGACGGCGTGAGCCCCCGATTCCCGAGCCTTAGCCAAAGCGCTGCCGACGACCTTGCGGTCTTCGGCGCAAACGCCCGCCTGTCTCATTATCGATTCGGCTTTCGTGACAGCGTTTTCTCCTACTCTTCCCATAACTTTATCGCAACATACCTTAAAATAACGGCGAATAATTTCTTTTTTCGCCGCATCGCAAACCGCCTCGTCGTCAATTATACAATTTCCCACCATATTAACTCCCATATCCGTCGGGGAATTATACGGACTTGTCCCAAGAATCCTTTCAAGCATAGCTTTGAGCAACGGAAAAGCCTCAACGTCTCGATTATAATTTACTGTCATCTCCCCATAAGCTTCAAGATGAAAAGGATCTATCATATTTAAATCGTCTAAATCAGCCGTAGCCGCCTCATAAGCGAGGTTCACCGGATGTTTTAACGGCAGGTTCCAGATTGGAAAAGTTTCAAATTTAGCGTAACCGGCGGTAATTCCCCTTTTATGCTCATGATATAACTGAGAAAGACAAGTCGCGAGCTTTCCGCTTCCCGGCCCGGGGGCGGTCACTATGACAAGAGGTTTTGTAGTTTCGATATACTCGTTTCTGCCATAGCCCTCGTCGCTTACGATTAAGGGCAGATTATTCGGGTATCCCACTATCGGATAATGAAGGTAAACTTTTATCCCGAGATTTGAAACTTTCTTTTTAAAAATATCAGCGGAATACTGTCCCGCATACTGAGTCAACACTATGCTGCTGACAATAAGCCCCATATCTCTAAAAGCGTCCGCGAGCCGAATAACGTCGTCGTCATAGGGAATTCCAAGATCGCCTCTTATCTTGTTTTTCTCTATATCGCAGGCATTTATCGCTATAATTATTTCCGCCCTGTCTTTTAAATGAAGCAACATTTTAATTTTGCTGTCAGGCTCAAACCCGGGGAGGACTCTCGAAGCGTGATAATCGTCAAATAATTTGCCGCCAAGTTCCAAATATAATTTTCCGTCGAATTTATCTATTCTTTTTCTTATGCAGTCAGACTGCGTCTTTAAATATTTATCGTTATCAAATCCCGTTTTTTTCATGATTACACCCAATCCCCATAAGCGTCATAAAAATAAAAAAATCAGACTCAGATTTTATTCCGAACTTTTAATTATACATCCTATACCCAGTTTTTTTAATAAATTTTTATATCGATTTAAATAATTATATATTAAAAATTAAACAAAAAGTAACCACGATTTTTATTATATATTTTTCGGCGGAATTTGTCAAGACAGATTTAAAATCCATATTAAATTGTCAAAAAAATATATTTTTTCATACATTTTATTTTTTTATATTGATTTTAAATGTAAAATATAGTATAATATATTATGTGAAAATTTGTATACCCGCAAAAATGAAAGGAAAGCAAATGAAAAAAACAATCTCGCGCGTTATTATCGTCATTTTAGCGTTATTGATACTCACGGCAGTGATTTTTTCCGTCTTTGTATTTTTAAAAGCGAGAGACGTCGTTAACCCCAAAAGAAAAATGCTGATTTCTGACCCTTCATCAGTGAATCTTTATTTCGACGCTTTTGAGACGACAAACGGCGAAAACACAATAAAAGGTTGGTATATTCCCGCTCAAAAGAGCGAAAACGAAACGGAAGAATCGCAAAAAACCATAATTTTTTCCCATAATTACGCGGATAATATGGAAATGAACGATATAAGTTTTTTATATTTCGCTCGTTTCCTGGCTCAAAACGGTTATAATATAATAACATTCGACTATACCGGAAGCGGAAATTCAGACGGAGAACGGTACACTCTCGGACAAGCTGAAGAGGTCTCGGACCTCGTCTCGGTCATAGACTATGTAAAAAAAACATATCCCGACCATAAACTCGCTCTTTTCGGGTGGGCTTTCGGCGCGGCGGCGGCGATTTCGGCGGCTGAAAGTCAAGATATAGACATCGTTATATCAGACAGTTCCTATACAGATTTGTCCGAACTTCTGGATGAATCTATGTATTATATGACGGGAATAGACAATCAATTTTTCAATAATTGCGTAAAGCTTCTTCTCCCTCTTATATCGTCAATAGATTATGAAGCAGAATCCCCGAAAGATATCGTGGAAAAATCGTCCGGAAAGAAATTTCTTTTTATCCATGGGGAAAACGACGACGTAATATCTCCTGACAACGCCGAAATCCTGTATTCTTCGGCGACTCAAAACAATGAGGCCATGCTTTATACCATTCCGGACTGCCCTCATATATACGGATTTATGGAATCTGAGGATAACTATAAAATCACAGTGCTTTATTTTCTCCAAGAAGCATTTTCATAGCATACATAAAAAATATAAGACAAAAATAATACTTTTAAAATAAATTAGGTAATAAAAAAAACGCTTTTTAAATAATTTTAAATAATTTATTTGAATAAATTAAATCAATCATTTAAAAATTAAACAAAATCAGCCGTTGTAAAAAATCGGACTCAAACTTATTGAGATATAAACTCGTTCTATTTTCTAATTTCTAATTTTTTCTTTTTGATTTTTTTTTCGTTTGTTTTTTTCTCTTAATTTTTGTTTCATAACAGTTTTATATTCAAATTTTTTTGATTTTTTTGTTCTTATTCCTTGTTTTTAAATTTTATTCTTTTCTTTGATTTTCGAAATTTTATTCGCGATTCGCGGCGATTATTTTCGCGCTTTCATATTTTGTATTTCCCCCTTCTTTATCTTTCATCATTTCTAATTATATTTCATTATCTCTAATTATAACTGTTTTATTTTTTATTCCACAATTTTATTTTTTTTACTTTTTATTTTTCGCTTTCCATTTTTCGCTTTTTCATTTTTTTCAATATTCCGGCATAGATATTTTCGAGAGAATATATGAAAAAACGTATCTGTGAGGGAAAAAGATGAAAAATCACGAAAATTATCCCGAGGAATCGGTTGAAATATTCGGAAAAGATACCGTGTTTGTCGAAGGGTTTTCAAAAATTATCGAATATCAAAGCGAAACCGTAAAAATAAAATATAAAAAATACTCGCTCAGAATAACCGGAGAAAACCTCCTGCTTTCAAATATGTATGAGAAAGCCGTAATGATAACGGGAACAATTTTCAATCTCGATTTTACGGAATAGGAGGCGTGGGATGAAAGCTTCATTTATCGATAATTTGTTCGGTTACGTTACTTTCGAGCTTTGGGGCGACGAACCGGAGGACTTTATAAACGCCGCGATATCGGAGGGGATAGAGCTATGGGGATTAAAACGTGAAAAGGATACTCTCACCTGCTCCGCAAGAATCTGGCAAATAAAACAAGTACAAACCCTCGCGAAAAAATACAATCTTGTTTATACAGAAAAAACCGAAAAGGGTCTCGCGCCCACGGTAAAAAAATACAGATTCAGATACGGAATATTGGCCGGGATTCTGATTATTTGCGCTTTTATATTCATAATGTCACGGTTCTTATGGAAAATAGAAATTGTGGGCTGCGACGCTATTGACCAAACGAGACTCGAAGAAAAACTCGCTGAATACGATATCAAAATCGGAGGGAAAGCCGACAGAAAAGATCTTGACGACGTTCAATTAAAATTACTCAGGGATTTTGAAAATCTCGCGTTTATCTCTATAAATATAAAGGGCAGCTACGCGAAAATCGAAGTCACCGAAAGAGAAATGCCGCCCGAAACGATAGACCAGTACGATCCCTGCAATATCGTCGCTTCCGGAGCGGGTCAAATTGTCTCGGTAAAAACATATTCGGGAGTCACTCTTTGCAAAAAAAACGACGTGGTTTCAAAAGGACAGCTTCTCGTAAGCGGTATATTTGACAGTAAATATGTCGGGTTCAGAATGGTTCACGCGAAAGCCGAGATAATGGCGTTGACGGAAGAAACCATTTCCGTGGTTAAATATTATGATTATGAGAGCTATGAAAGGACGGGCAACGTCAAAAACTATTATACTTTAAATATTCTCGGTCTCTCCCTCACACTGCCGTTCGGAGAACCGGAATACGAAAATTCGGAGGAGACAAACGATTCGTCAACACTGAAAATAAACGAGGATTTATATTTGCCGATGTCTTTTGAAAAAACCTCCGTTTACGAAACGCGTCCGACGAAATCGACAAGGACTCCGGAAGAGGCGGAGAAGGCCGCCATAGCGGAAGCGGAGGAACAATTTCGAGTACTGAGCACCCAATATGAAATTCAGGATTACGACATAGATATAATTCGCGACGGAGAAAAAGTCACTGTAAATTACTATTGCACTATTCTCCGGGATATCGCGGCGGAAAAAGAAATATTCAGAAATTAAAAAGGAGATTTTATGGAAAAACTCATTCAGGCGGAAGACATCTCCGCTATGGGAAATGTTTTCGGCGAATACGACGAAAATATAAAATTGATAGAAAACGAATTTAACGTCAACGTCGTCACAAGAGAATCAAAAATAAAAATAAGCGGAGATAATGAAGAAAGCATCTCAGAGGCTCAAAAAGTAATAGAGGGGCTTTTCAGACTCGCGAAACGGGGAGAAACGGTAAACAAACAAAACGTATCCTACTTTATTTCCCTCGCAAAAGAAGGAAACGAAGCTCTGTTCGATGAAATCGGAGGAGACTGCGTCTGTATCACCGCGAAAGGTAAACCGATAAAACCGAAGACTTTCGGTCAAAAGGAATATATAAAAAGTATCAGAGAAAACTCTATCACGTTCGGAGTCGGGCCCGCCGGAACCGGAAAAACTTATCTGGCGGTAGCAATGGCGGTAACGGCGCTGAGAAACAAACAAGTAAACAGAATAGTAATCACCCGGCCCGCGGTCGAGGCCGGAGAAAAACTCGGATTTCTCCCCGGCGATCTCCAAAACAAAGTGGACCCTTATTTACGGCCGCTTTACGACGCTCTTTTCGATATGCTCGGGACAGAGACATATCAAAGATACGTTGAAAAAAACGTGATAGAAGTGGCGCCTCTGGCGTATATGAGAGGAAGAACGCTCGACGACTCTTTTATCATTCTCGACGAGGCTCAAAACACTACCCGGGAACAAATGAAAATGTTTCTGACCCGTATGGGCTTTCACTCCAAAATTGTGGTGACGGGAGACATTACACAAATAGACCTTCCGTCCGATAAAAAAAGCGGACTCAAAGACGCGATAATGGTTCTACGAGATATAGAGGATATAAAAATTCATATTCTGACGTATAAAGACGTGGTAAGACACGAGCTGGTACAAAAAATAATCAGAGCGTACGAAAAAGAAGAACAACGAAAAGAGGCGACGAAAAATGCCCGGGAAAAGAAAAGATACGATTGAGATAATAAACGACCAAAAAAAAATAACAGGGACGCGTGAATTGAGAAAGCTTGTCAAAGAAGTCGCGAGAAAGGTTCTCGATATTGAGAGAATCGAGGAAAATTGCGGAATAAGCGTGAGATTTGTGGACAATGAGGAAATACGTCGTTTAAATAAAAAATTCAGAGAAATAGATAAAGAAACCGACGTTCTTTCTTTCCCGTCGGGAGACGATTTTTCGAACGGGTCACGGTTTTTGGGAGACATTGCCATATCTCTTGAAAAAGCGAAAAGTCAAAGCGAGGAATATAACCATTCGTTAAAACGAGAAACGGCTTTTTTAACCGCTCACTCAGTCCTTCACCTTCTCGGTTACGACCATATGAACGCCGAAGAAGAAAAAAAAATGACAAAAAAACAAAAAATCGTTCTCGACGCCCTGTCAATAACGAGGAACGATTGATGAAAAGTTTTATAAAAAGCGTAGGATACGCCTTACGAGGAATTTATTACGCCGCCTGGGAACGAAATTTCAGAATCGATATTGTCGCGGCGACACTCGTTATTTGGTTTTCGATCATATATAACCTTACGTCGGCAGAATGGACAGCGGAAATTCTTATAATTGCGACGGTGCTTTCCGGCGAAGCGGTTAACACCGCAATCGAAACGCTCTGCGACAGGATATC
The DNA here is from genome assembly GCA_904398665.1 of Candidatus Geddesella stercoravicola. Classification (GTDB taxonomy): domain Bacteria; phylum Bacillota; class Clostridia; order Oscillospirales; family UBA644; genus Geddesella; species Geddesella stercoravicola. Next base: position 10,807 of record CAJFPG010000182.1, read on the forward strand.
GAAAGAAAACGAGGAAAAAATAAAAAGAATAAAAGACCTTGCGGCGGGAGCCGTTCTTATAAAAGCGGTCGCAGCAATCGCCGCGGCGATTTTTTTGTTCAAAGACTCGGACAGGCTTTTAAACGCTCTTTCTGAGTTTTCCTCTCCTCCCCGCATGATCGTTCTTATAATATTTATTGTTTTATCCGCGATATTTATTTTCGCTCCCGAAAGAGCGAAGGCTAGAAAAAAGGAAGTAAATAAAAAATGAAATCTGGATTTATAACGATAGCCGGACGCCCTAATGTCGGCAAAAGCACTCTTCTAAACGCCATAATAGGAGAAAAAATTTCAATAGTCTCCTCAAAACCCCAAACCACGAGAGAAAGAATTGTTGGAATCTATAATCGCAAAGATCTTCAACTTGTTTTTATAGATACCCCGGGACTGCATAAACCGAAAAACAAACTCGGGGAAAAAATGATAAGGGAAATTAAAGAAGCGACTCTCGACGTCGACTGCGCCGTTCTTGTCGTGGAGCCTCGGGCCCCCGGTAAAACGGAAACCGAGCTCATCGAACGTTTTAAAAAAGAAAATATACCTGTTATATTGGTTATAAATAAAACCGACATAACAAAAAAGGACATTGTGGCGAAAACAATATCGGAATATTCCGATATCTTTGATTTTACCGCCGTAGTTCCTTTAAGCGCCTTGCGAAAAGATAACGTGGAACCTCTCATAGACGAAATAATCAAGACCGTGAGCGGCGATGTCGCTTTTTATCCTGACGACATATCGACCGACAGAACCGAAAGACAGCTCGCGGCCGAAATTCTCAGGGAAAAACTAATAAGAAGATTGTCTGATGAAATTCCTTACGGAATAAACGTCGAAATAGTTTCTTTTAAGGAAAGAGAAAACAAACCTATAATCGACATCTCCGCTAATATAATTTGCGAAAAAGCGTCCCATAAAGGAATAATAATAGGAAAAAACGGAGAAACGCTTAAAACGGCGGCGACTCTCGCGAGACAGGAGGCGGAAAAACTTCTCGGCAAAAAAGTATTCCTCGAATGCTTCGTAAAAGTGAGAGAAGACTGGCGAAACGACGAGAAGTACATATCCGAATATGAACAGTAAAGTAGACGCTATCGTTTTGAAAACCGCCCCCTATAAAGAGAACGATATTCTTCTCTCTCTTCTAACTATGTCTTCCGGAAGAATAGACGCTCTTGTCAGAGGAGCAAAAAAAAGCCGAAGATCCGTCCTTTATACTCAGCCGTTCTCCTATTCCGAACTCAGCCTTTACAGAGCCGGCAGACAGGGATTATATATTGTGGACGGAGCAGAACCGAAAGAAAACTTTTACGAACTGAGAAAAAATCTTTCCGCGCTCGCTCTCGCTCAGTATTTCTCCGAGGCGTGTTATTATCTGCCAAAGGAATCCTCATCCGGGGACGAGGATAAATTTATGAAACTGCTCCTCAATTCGCTTTATATTCTTTGTAAGAAAAAGGACATAAGCGTAACGGCGGTAAAACTCGTTTTCGAACTTAAATTCGCTAAATATCTCGGATTTTCCCCAGACTTCTCCGCCTGCGTCGCCTGCGGAAAAAACGAGGGCGTAATATGGAAATTCGACAGGGGAATATTCTGCTCTGACTGCGGAAAAGAAATTGACGGTTATAAAATAAACGATTCAATAAGGAAAATAATAACGCACGCTCTTATGGCCGAAAACATGAGCGCTTATTGCATTTTCGCCGATGAAAAAGCTCTTCTGTACATAGACTCAATCGTCGAAAAATATTTTTCGACAATAACCGAGAGAAATTACAGAACACTTGATTATTACCGAGAACTGAGAGAAATAGAAACGTCGACGAAGAAAGGAAATACAAACAAAAATGAATGAGATAAAAATTCTCGAACTTGATAAAATACTCTCTCTGCTGTCTGAGCGTTGCGTATCGGAACCGGCAAAGGAAAAGGCATTGACGCTTCTTCCTTTCGAGTCGATAGAAAAATGCCGCGCGTCTCTCGAGGAAACCGACGCGGCCTATGTTTTATATAAAAAATTCTCGGCTCCGTCTTTTTCGGGACTTTCCGATATTTCGGCGATATTAAAAAAAGCGGAGAGAGGAGCGATTTTATCAATCTCCGATTTTCTGAGAATCGGAAGAGTATTAAGAATCTCCCGACTGCTAGGCGAATATTGCGTCGCCCACGTCACAGAGGGCGTTCTTATGAAATATCTTGAAAAATTCACGCCGAACAAATATCTCGAAGATAAAATTTTTGCCGATTTCCCGTCGGAAGAGGAAGTCAGCGATTTGGCGTCGCCCGCTCTCAGAGACATAAGAAGAAAAATTCTTCACGCGAAAAATAAAATCCGATCGTCTCTCGAATCATATATCAAATCTCCAACATACCAAAAATATTTGCAGGATAATATTATAACCATAAGAAACGACCGTTTCGTTATACCTGTAAAAGCGGAAAACAAAAATGAAATTCCGGGGCTCGTACACGACACCTCGTCAAGCGGTTCGACAGTTTTCATCGAGCCGATGTCCGTCGTTTCCGCGAATAACGACGTCTCGGTTCTCTCCGCGGAGGAAAAAAGAGAGATTGAAAACATTCTATCCGCTCTATCAAAAGAAGTCGGGGATTTCGCTTCCGGAATAAAACAGGGATATTTTTTATCGGTATTTTTTGACTTTTTATTCGGCAAAGCGAAACTCGCCGACGAATTAAAAGCCTCAAAACCGATATTGAACCCTGACGGAATCCTTTCTCTCAAAGAAGCCCGTCATCCGCTTATTGATAAAAATTCCGTCGTTCCGACAAATATCTCTCTCGGAAAAACTTTTTCAGTTCTGCTCGTGACGGGGCCGAACACCGGAGGGAAAACGGTAACGTTAAAAACCGCTGGACTTTTTTGTCTTATGGCTAAATGCGGACTTTTTATACCCGCGAAAGAAAACAGTTCTGTTCCCTTTTTTGAAAAAATATTCGCCGATATCGGCGACGAGCAATCTATTGAACAATCATTATCGACATTTTCATCACATATGTCGAACATTATAAATATTCTGTCTTCCGCGAACGAGAATTCTCTGGTGCTTCTCGACGAACTCGGAAGCGGAACGGACCCGTCGGAAGGGGCGGCTCTCGCCGTGGCCATAATAAAAAAACTGATGGAGAAAAAAGCCAAGATAGCCGCCACAACCCATTATCCGGAACTTAAAATATTCGCGATACACACTCCCGACGTAGAAAACGCCTCCTGCGAGTTCGATATCGCGACATTAAAACCGACTTACAGACTTCTCACGGGACCACCCGGGAAATCAAACGCCTTCGCGATAGCTTCAAGACTTGGGATGCCGGAAGATATAATCTCGGAAGCGAAAGAACAGCTTTCTTCTGAAAGTCTAAAACTCGAAACAGTGCTTTCAGATCTTGAGCTCAGCCGCAGAGAGATAGAGAACAATGAAAAAATCGCCGAGGAAAAATTACTCTCGGCGAGAAAAGAGAGCGAAAAAATCCTTTCGGAAGCGAAAGAGACACGACAAAAAGCGGAAGAGGAACTTGAAAAAGCGAGAAAAAAAGCTCTCGATCTATGGGATAAGACAGTTACGGAAAGCGAGTTCATTATCGACGAGCTCGACAATCTGAGAAAAGAAATAGATAAAAAAGATTTTAAGGAAAAGCTCGAAAAAGCGAAAAAAGATTACGAGTCAAAGTCTAAGGAAAACGAGACTCTGAAACGTCCGGAGAAGAAAAAACCTATAAAAAGACCTTTGAAAAAAGGCGATTCGGTCAGAATAATTTCTCTTGACAAGGAAGCTACCGTTCTTTCCCCCGCTGACAAAAAAGGATATGTCGAGCTGAGCGCCGGAATAATAAAAACAAAAATACATTTGTCAGATTTAGAACTTATAGACTCGCCTAAAATAAAAGCTCAAATATCCTCCCCCGCCGTTCGCGCCGAAAAAGGAAGCAGAACAGTCTCAAACGAAATCGATATACGAGGAGAAAATGTCCTCGACGCGGAGAGTATAATCGAGGATTTTTTGCACGGATGCTATCTTGCCGGACTTAAAACCGTAAGCATTATACACGGTAAAGGAACAGGGGTTTTGCGTCAGGGAGTCCACGCGGCATTGAAAAGAAACCCTCTTGTAGAGTCTTTCCGACTCGGAACTTTCGGAGAAGGAGAATCGGGCGTTACCGTTGTAACGCTCAAATAAAATATAAAAAATGAGTATTCAATTTTTAAAAAACGATATTTCTGAGAAAAGTTTCCGAAAAATATATCTTATAACAGGAAACGAATCGTATTTGAAAAATTATTATCTAACCGCCTTAAAAAACTCAATGATGACAAAAGAGGAAGAGGCGTTCGATTTTGTCAAAACGGAGGGTAAAAATCTTTCGACAGAAGAGTTTTTTGATTATACCAGTTCCTTTCCGCTCTCCGCCGAAAAAAAACTCATCGTCATAGTCGATTTACCTCTTTCTTCTCCTATAATTCGCCTTCTTACCGAAACGCCGGATATCCTTTTTGAAGAATGCTGCCTTGTAATTTATGAGGATACCGAAAAATACGATAAAAGGACCTCGGAATATAAAAAACTCGACGCCTTCGCGAAAAAAAACGGACTCTCGGTAACAATAGACACTCCGAAAGAAGAAGACCTAGTAAAATGGACAATTTCCTACCTCAAAAAACACAACACGGAAATTTCCCATAGCACCGCGGAATATTTTGTTCAAACAGTGGCTCACGATATGTACTTAATGAAAAATGAGATGGACAAACTTATATCTTATAAATCGGCGGAAAAGAAAATTTCAAGAGACGATATAGATTTATTGTCGACAAAGAGTTTTGACGCTAAAAGTTACGAACTTACAAACGCGATATTCTCAAAAGACTACGAAAAAGCTTACGATATATGCCAAAAGCTTCTCGCGATGAACACTTATCCTATGATAATCCTGTATACGATAGAAAACGCCGTCGCGGCGATTGTAAAAACAAGGATTCTGCTCGAAGAGCGATGTTCGGAGAAGCAAATCGCCGAAATATTGAAAATAAAAGAATATCCGGCGAAAAAAAACTGCGATATCGCGAGAAATA
>CAJFPG010000183.1 GCA_904398665.1 Candidatus Geddesella stercoravicola
AATAGGAGTAGTTTATAATTATTTGCCGTTTATGATTTTGCCGATCTACACGACTCTTTCTAAAATAAGCAAGCCTTTGATTGAAGCGAGTCGAGATCTTGGGTGCAATGGTTTTAACGTTTTCCGAAAAGTTATTTTGCCGCTCAGCGTCCCCGGTATAATAACGGGAATTACAATGGTGTTTGTTCCGGCGGCGAGCGTTTTTGTCATAAGTTCTCGACTTGGAGGATATTCTCTCGTCGGAGACGTCATAGACAGTTATTTTAAGGGCGCCGGCGCGGATATGAACGCGGGTTCTATGCTTTCTTTTATACTGATGATTTGCATCGTTATTTGTATGGCGGTCATGAACCGATTTGATAACGGTGAGGATTCGGCGATAGTATAGGAGGGCGTATAATGAAAAAAACTTTTTCTTTTATTTATATTTTTATAATCCTCGCCTTTTTGTATTTGCCGATATTGTTAATGATATTTTTTTCTTTTAACAGTAACTCGACCGTTATAACTATGTTTGAGGGTTTTACTTTACAAAACTATATTGATATTTTTAAAGACTCAAAATTAATTTCGGTACTTCTGAATTCGTTGTTGATAGCGTTTCTTTCTGCGACATTTTCCTCAATTCTGGGGACGATGGCGACTCTCGGTATTTATAATCTGAAAAAACGGACGAAGAAAATCGTTTTGAATATTTCAAATTTGCCAATTATAAATCCTGAGATAGTTACGGGAGTATCGTTAATGTTGATTTTTGTCCTTGTTTTCTCTTTGTTCGGAGGAAAACTCGGATTTCTAACGGTATTGCTTTCTCATATATGTTTTAATACGCCGTATGTTATTTTAAACGTTTTGCCGAGGTTAAGGCGAATGGATGTGAGCTTATACGAAGCGTCTCTCGATTTGGGATGCTCTCCCACGAGAGGATTTTTCAGAGTTGTTTTTCCTGAGATTTTTCCCGGGATTCTTGCCGGGTTTTTAATATCTTTCACTTATTCGATAGATGATTTTGTCATAAGTTATTTTACGGGAGGCACTTTTCAAACGCTTTCGGTGTATATAAACAACAGTCTCAAAAAAGGACCTCAGCCGTGGATGCTGGCCATGTCCGGACTTTTGTTTATAGTAATTTTTTTGGTATTAATAATAATAAATATTAAAGATGTTTTGTCTGAGCGTAAAACAAAGGCAAGACTTTAACAGGAGGAAAAAAATGAAAAAAATGAAGAAATTTATTTCGCTTTGCATAATAGCCGCTATGTCTTTTGCTTTGCTTTCTTTTTTATCGGGCTGCGGGGATGATTCAAACACGATTGTCGTCTGTAACTGGGGAGAATATATTTGCGATGTGAACGAGGACGAATTTTTTGATGTGATTGAAAAGTTTACCGAAGAAACAGGAATTAAGGTTGAATATGAAGTCGCGGAGACTAACGAGACTCTTTATACAAGTTTAAAAAGCGGGGCTGTTGATTACGACGTTATTTTCCCGTCTGACTATATGGTCGAACAGCTTATAAGCGAAAATATGCTTGCGGAGCTTGATTTCGATAATATCCCGAATTTCGCCAATATTATGGATGAGTTTAAAAATCCCGATTATGATCCGACTAATTCTTATTCTGTGCCGTATTTTTGGGGAACTGTCGGAATAGTTTACAATGAGAAACTTGTAGACGAAGAAATAGATAGCTGGGACGATTTATGGACCGATAAATATCCGAATATGATTTTGATGTTTGATAATCCGAGAGACGCTTTCGCGATCGCGGAAAATAAACTTGGATATTCTATGAACACTACCGACGAAAATGAAATCAGAGCGGCCGCCGAAGAACTTAAAAAACAGAAATTTAATTATGTAATGGATGAATTTTTTACCCTTATGCCTAGCGAAGGCGCCGCGATAGGAGTATATTACGCGGGAGACTATCTTTTTGTGGCGGAGGAGAACGAGGATTTGAAGTTTGTCCGTCCTGAGAGCGGAACCAACGTATTTAACGACGCGATGTGCGTTCCCGCTACCAGCACTAAAAAAGATTTGGCGGAACAATTTATAAATTATATGTTAAGAGCTGACGTGGGACTTTGTAACACTGAGTATTTGGGATATTCTACTCCTAATCAGGCCGTATACGATCTCCTTGACGAGGAAACAAAAAATAATGAGATAGCTTACCCTGAGATTCAGGATAATTGGGAGTATTTCAGATTGCTTCCGGAAGAAACAAACGCCTTGATGAGAGAACTTTGGAACGAGATTAAGGTAGAAAATCAATAATTTTGTTTTGAAAGCGGGCAACTGCCCGCTTTCAAAACAGTCTATCGTTTGGAATTGTCGATGGGAAAATCCCTTTTTTCCAGAAGTTCATCCGACGCTATTTGACTTATTCTGAAAGAGATAATAATTATTGCCGTCGCTATTACCGCTGTAAGCATAAAATCCCTCCGATCAATTTTGCGACTGTAATTATATCTTTTCCTGAAAGAATAATATTATGCCTAAAAATTATTTTATAACAGCGAGTAAGGCATCGTTTCCTTTTCGAATGCTTATCGCTGTACTTCTGTAATCATTAAAAAACAGTGTATTTATAAAAATTTCTAGTTTTGCCCATGTTTAAACGTATAAAGTTTAAATATACGAAGTTGGAAAAATACTTGTATTTTTATATTTATTTCTTATTGTGTTTCCGCGTTGACCGTTTATTTTATTTTTAATATTTTTAAAATGTGATATAAAAGTATTAAAATATAATTATATTATAATTAAAATTTGATTTGATAATAAAACTACTTGACAATATACATATTATATGGTACACTATTTGTGTACTATTTGGAGAGTACACTCTTTGAGGGAGATTTTATATGAATTATGGGGAAAAAGCTCTTTCTTTGCATGAAAAATGGCAGGGGAAAATAGAGGTTGTCAGTCGTGTCAATATTAAAACAAGAGATGAACTTTCCGTCGCTTATACTCCGGGAGTAGCGGCTCCGTGTCTTAAAATAAAAGAAAATATAAATAAATCATATGTTTATACGAGAAGAAAAAATTTAGTCGCCGTTATAACTGACGGAAGCGCGGTTTTGGGGCTCGGAGATATAGGTCCCGAGGCAGGCATGCCCGTTATGGAAGGGAAATGCGCTCTTTTTAAGGAGTTCGCGGATGTCGACGCTTTCCCTATTTGCGTGAAGTCTCACGATGTTGAGGAAATAGTCAGAACCGTATATTTGATTTCAGGTAGCTTCGGCGGAATAAATTTAGAAGATATAGCGGCTCCGAGATGTTTTGAAATTGAAAAACGGCTCAAAGAAATTTGCGATATTCCGGTTTTTCATGACGATCAGCACGGTACCGCGATAGTTGTCGGATCCGCGGTTATTAACGCTCTGAAGGTTACGGGTAAAAAGATATCGGATATTAAAGCGGTAATAAACGGAGCCGGTTCGGCGGGTATCGCTATCGCTAAACATTTATTGTTACTTGGCGTGAAAAATCTTATTATGGTGGATAGATTCGGTATTATCGTTGATGGAAATGAAAATATGAACGAAGCTCAAATTGAGATTGCCGCAATTACTAATCCGATGAAAATAAAAGGAGATTTGAGCGATGCTTTAAAAGGCGCCGATTTATTTATAGGAGTTTCCGCTCCTAATGTCGTTACGGAAGAAATGGTTCGTTCTATGGCGGATAAGCCGATTCTTTTCCCGATGGCGAATCCCATTCCTGAAATTATGCCAGACAGGGCTATTCAAGCGGGCGCGTATATTGTAGGAACGGGGCGAAGCGATTTCCCAAATCAAATAAATAATGTTTTGGCTTTCCCCGGAATATTTAGAGGAGCTCTCGACGCGATGGCTACCGATATAAATGAGGAAATGAAGTTGTCCGCGACGTATGCTATCGCGGAATATATTGATGATAAGGATTTATCTATTGAAAATATAATCCCCTCTGCTCTTGACAGAAAAGTTGCCGAAAAAGTGGCGAAAGCGGTTGCCGCCGCTGCTGAAAAAAGCGGAGCCGTAAGGAAAATGTAAAAGGATTAGGCTATGAAGTGTTTTATTATCGCAAATTTCGTAATTTCAATTATTTTTACGATTTGCTATTCATATCAGATTGTCTATACCATAATTTCCTGTTTGAAAAAACCGAAAAAGTTTAAAGCCGAAACTTTCGGAAAATTTGCGATTCTTATTGCCGCCAGGAACGAGGAAAATGTTATTTCTCAGCTTATAGACAGCATTAAAAAGCAAAAATATCCTTCCGGGCTTTTGGACGTATTCGTTGTTGCCGATAATTGCACCGACAATACTGCGAAAGTCGCTTCCGACTCGGGAGCAGCGGTTTATATAAGAAATGATTTAGAACATATAGGGAAAGGGTATGCTCTTGACTTTCTTTTTCAACGTATTTTCGAAGATAAGGGAACGGATTTATACGACGGGTATTTCGTTTTTGACGCGGATAATCTTCTTGACGAAAATTATGTGGCGGAAATGAATAATGTTTTTTCCGCCGGATACGATATAATAACCTCATACAGAAATTCTAAAAATTACGATAGCAGCTGGGTCTCCGCGGGATATTCGCTCGGTTTTTTGCGAGACGCGAAATTTTTGCATAATGCGAGAATGATAGTTAACAGCGGCAGCGTAATATCGGGAACCGGTTTTTTAGTCGGAAAAAATATTATAAATGAAAACGGAGGTTGGAAATATTTTTCTCTGACAGAGGATTGCGAGTTTTCTATTAAAAATTTTCTTAACGGACACAAAATCGCTTATTGTCACGACGCGATTTTTTATGACGAGCAGCCGGTAACTTTTAAAGATTCGGTATGTCAACGTTTGCGTTGGGTAAAAGGAACTTTTATTGTATTCGGAAAGTATAAAAAGGAGATTCTTAAATCTTTTTTTAAAAAAGGGAGATTTGTTATTTTCGATATTATAA
>CAJFPG010000184.1 GCA_904398665.1 Candidatus Geddesella stercoravicola
AAACAAGACCCGTCCCGGGAGTATGATAAAACTTGTGAAAATCCGTTCCGGCAGTTTTTATAAGATTATTTTCCTCGGCAAACCTCAAAGCTTTTTCGGACTGTTCGGGAGAATACCAATCGGTATTTCCGTTATAGACCTCAACCCCGTGCAGATTTTTCGCTTCCCCCGGATAACACCAACTCCTGAAAGGGTGAGCTTGAATTACAAGGAGCCCGTTTTTATCGGCGAACTCTTTAACCTCCGACTCGGTAAGGGACGGAAGATCGGGATTTGACAAGACCAATTCCTCTGTCATTCCGTAAAGAAGATAATCGTTCGGCATCGAATCAATATTTAACTCCATTCCCAACAATATGTTTATGTCATATTTTTCCGCCGCTTCCAATGCCGACCTGTATCCGAGCAAAAAATGCTCCGTCGAACGATTTTCAACATACCATCTCGCCATATGGTCGGTTATAACAATAGTCTTATATCCGTACTCCTTATAAAACGGCAACGCCTCCGAAACAGGGACCCGCGCGCAAACGCTCGATTCGGCGGTATGGAAATGCATCTCAGTTAAAAAGCACATAACAACCTCTTTAAATTATTTATTTTTCCCGTACAATTTTAAAGACCTCGCTATCACCGGACACAAGACAACATTCAACAAAACCTCTACCACAAAATTCAAACCGATAAGACCGGTAAACACATATACAAGAACATCTGTGCCGCCGGCCCAACTTCTTAAAGTATCTATGTAAAAAAGAGACATTCCAAGACAGAAAACTCCGGTATTGACGACAGGCGCGGCAATCGAAGAGATTATGATCGCCGCGATCCCGCTTTTGGGCGAAATCACTTTAAAAAGAAGACCGGAAACCAGGCCCGCTAATATTCCTTTTACAAAACAAAGAATCACCGTAACCGCGGGATTTGCCACAAGCAAAACAGCTCCTCCCGGGTCTATGCCGATAATGCACGCCGCAGTCGTAACAAGCCCAAAAACTCCGCCTAAAAATGCTCCGCAAACCGGACCGTACATAGCCGCGCCTAAGACAACAGGGACCAAAACAACTGAGAAACTCACCCCGCCGACCGTAGGTATCATATAAGCCATAAACTGTAAAATTATTATAATTACGGAAAATACGGCCGTAATAACTATCTTTCTGTTTTTTTCAATTGTCGTTTTCATAATCTTACCTCCTTCGGTATAAAATGATACAAATAATAAAATATATCTCCCGCGAAATAAAAGGAGAAAGGCAAAGCCGATAATCGATATGAATTTAGAAATTTTATTTATTATAATCGCGGCGGCGGTTTTTTTTCTGCGAGCGAAAAGAGAAAAAAAGGCCAAAATAATATTAAACAGTCTCGGCGGGATTGTAACCCTCGTTATTTTTAACAGCCTCTTGTCCGCCAATATAGGCTATAATATTTTTTCGATCTTAATGGCTATGATACTCGGAATACCCGCAGTCGCCGCGATGGCGCTCGTTAACGCGATTTAAAAACTCACTCCGGTTTGTAGCTTCCCTTTAAATTAACCGTCATATTAAATACGTTATCGTATTTCGTATCCTTACAAAAATAGCCTGTTCTCACAAACTGGAATTTATCTCCGGGAACGGCGCTTTTAAGCGACGGCTCTACTTTCGCGTTTTTATAAATTTCCAACGAGTCCGGATTAAAATAATCCATATAAGAGCTGTCTTCCGGGATATCGAAAACATTTTCGAGTGTAAACATCCTCCCGTAAACCCTGATCTCGGTATTCTCGGCATAATCGGCAGAAAGCCAGTGAATAGTCCCCTTTACCTTTCTGCCGTCGCTGGGAGGATTACATCCCGACTCAAAGTCGCAGGTACATCGAAGCTCCTTGATATTTCCGTCAGAATCTTTGACGACCTCGTCGCATTTTATTATATAAGCTCCCATAAGCCTGACCTCTCCGCCGGGTTTTAATCTATGGAATTTCGGAGGAGGAACCTCGGCGAAATCCGAACGGTCGATATAAATATCCCTCGTAAACGGAAGTTCTCTGCTTCCGGCATCAGGGTTTTGCGGATTATTTGGAAGTTTAAAATATTCTACCTTCCTCTCGGGATAATTTGTCACGGTTACTTTTATCGGAGAAAGAACCGCGATCCGTCTTTCGGCGGCGAAATTTTGCTCCTCCCTTATACAATATTCAAGAAGGCCGATATCCACTATACTGTACGCTTTGGCGATTCCCGCCCTCTTTACGAACTCTATTATTGAAGACGGAGTATAGCCTCTTCTGCGAAGCCCGCAAAGCGTAGGCATTCTCGGATCGTCCCAGCCGTCAACTTTACCTGTCTCGACCAGTTCGCGAAGAAAACGCTTGCTCATGACCGTATATGTGAGATTGAGTCTCGCGAACTCATACTGATGAGGTTTTTTCTCGAATCCGATATTATCGACCACCCAATTATAAAGAGGCCTGTGATTCTCAAATTCTATCGAACAAAGAGAATGAGTTATCCCTTCGAGAGCGTCCTGTATCGGATGAGCGAAGTCGTAAAGAGGATATATACACCATTTATCACCCTGCCGGTGATGAGATCTGTGAAGGATTCTGTATATGGCGGGATCCCTCATGTTCATATTCGGGGAAGACATATCTATTTTGGCGCGAAGAGTATATTTCCCGTCCGGAAACTCACCGTTTTTCATTCTTTCAAAAAGATCGAGATTTTCATCGACCGTTCTGTTCCTTCCGGGGCTCTCCTTCCCCGGTTGGGTAAGCGTTCCTCTGTATTCTCTCATCTCATCCGCGGAAAGGCCGCAAACGTACGCTTTACCGTCCTTAATAAGTTTAACCGCGTATTCGTAACATTTGTCAAAATAGTCGGAGCCGTAATATACCCCGCCGTTAGGCTCCGCGCCCAGCCAGCGAAGATCCTCCTCGATTGAACGAACGTATTCGTCGTCTTCTTTTACGGGATTAGTGTCGTCGTAACGAAGATTAAAAAGCCCCCCGTATTTTTTCGCGGTACCGAAATTTATCCATATGGCTTTCGCGCTTCCTATATGCAAATAACCGTTAGGCTCCGGGGGAAAACGCGTATGGATCTTGTCGGGAAATCCGTTTTCTATGTCTTTATCTATTATATCGTAAATAAAATTCGACATCTCTTCCATTTCAATTTTCTCCTTTCCTTACGATATCCAAAGCCGCTAAAATACGTGAGACAACTTTCTCCGCCCCAAGTATTCTCATCACTGAGTAAGTGTCGGGAGACATCGTTTTCCCGGTCACGGCTATTCTCAATATCATTGCTATATCGGCAACGCTTCCCTTATACGCGTCGGGATTTTGTTTATAATCTTTCATTTCCGAAGCAAATCCCAAATCTCCCGCCAAAACTTTTATTTTGTCAAACCACGTGTTCTGATCATCGACGGGGTCAAAAATCGAAACATATTTCGATAAAACGGCGACGATGTCCTCCTTCGCGAGGTTCTCGGGGAAAGACTCCGCCGGAACAAAATATTTATCAAAGAAAAAGCCCATATATTCTTTGACCCCGCTCCACACCGCGATATCTTTCCTGGGTTTTTTCCCGCCTCTTCCTATCGATAAGATTTCCTTCGTATAATCAGGATTTGCGGTAAAATACAAATAAAATTCCGGATCATACTGTTTTGTCCATTCGGAAACCTTTTCATAAACCGTTTCCGCGTCCATTTTGGAAATTACATTTTTTGAAACGTCAATCAGCTTATCCATATCGAAAAGCGCTCCGGACGAGCTCATTTTATTGACGGTGAATTTAAACTCATCGATATCTTTATCTTTATTTTGAAGTCTCCATTCTTCAAAATTGGAATTGAGAACCGTCATAAGATATTCTTTAACGGCTTCGGGCTCAAATCCGTTTTTATTGTAATATTCAATCCCAAACTCCGGATCTTTTCTTTTAGAAAGCTTCCGCTTTCCCGTCCCCTCCTGTTTGAGCATATGAGCGGTATGAATAAATTTAGGAAGTTTCCAGCCGAGATATTCGAACAGCTGCAAATGCCATGGAAATGTTGAGAGCCATTCTTCTCCTCTGACCACGTGAGTCGTCCGCATAAAATGGTCGTCTACCACGTGAGCAAAATGATATGTCGGAATACCGTCCGATTTCAATAAAATTATATCCATGTTATTTTCGGGAAATTCAAGCTCTCCTTTTATCATATCCCGCGCTTTTACGGTTTTGGAAATGTCTCCGAAAGATCTAAGTCTGAGAACAAAAGGTTTCCCGGCCGAGAGATTTCGCTCTATTTCCTCAACGTCACAATCCCTATGCCGAGCCCATTTTCCGTAATATCCGGGATTCTCTCCGGCTTCAAGCTGAGACTTACGAATTTTATCAAGGTCCTCCTCCGTACAAAAACACGGATAAGCCAAACCTTTCTCAACAAGATGTTTGGCTACCGTTTGATAAATCTCCGCTCTTTCTCTTTGACGATACGGTCCGTAATCTCCTACTCCCCCGTCTTCCGTATATCCCTCGTCGAAAGAAAGTCCGTATCTTTTAAAAGTATCGATTATCAGCTCGACAGCCCCGTCCACTTTCCTTTTTTGGTCAGTATCTTCTATTCTCAAATAAAAAATACCGCCGCTCTGGTGAGCGAGACGCTCGTCAACCAAAGCGCCGAACAAATTTCCTATATGAATAAAGCCCGTCGGACTTGGGGCGATACGAGTAACCTTGGCCCCTTCCGCCAAATTTCTCGGAGGATATTTCTCCTCGAAATAATCAACGGTTTTATCTATATCGGGAAATAACAAATCAGCCAAATATTTATTATCCGTCATTATAAAAACAGTCCCCCTTTCAATCCCCAAAATCTCAATCAATTATCAACGCGCCGTCAATATCGACATCGATGGGTTTTACAAGCCAAAAATTTTCCAATTCTCCAATGATTTTTTCAAGTTCGGAGACAACGTTATTCCCCTTACGGTTTACTACCATAACGGTAGGGCCCGCTCCGCTGAGAAAGCCTCCGACACATCCCAGCTCCGAGACACGCGACAATATCTTGTCCATTCCGGGAATGAGAGATTGTCTGTATTTTTGATGTATTTCATCCTTCATCGCGAGAGACAAGGCTCTTAAATTCCCGCTCATCATAGCGGCCACAAACAAAGCGGCGTGAGAGCAATTAAAGACCGTCTGATATTTCGTATAGGTATCGGGAAGAATATTCCTGGCCTTTGAAGTGGGGAGAGGAAAATCAGGGATTAAAGCTATAAATTCAAGCTCGGCGTTCACGTTTATTTTCACATATTCAAAATTATCTTTCTCATAAACTCCGACCACCATACCTCCCAAGAAAGCCGGAGCCGCGTTATCCGGATGTCCCTCCGAACGTACCGCCATATAAAGAAGCTCGCTTTCGGACAGATTTGCCCCCGTCAGCTTATTAGCCGCGAGAAGCCCAGCGGCGATACAAGCCGCCGAACTCCCAAGACCTCTCGCGAGAGGTATCTCATCTTTCTGCCGTATATAAACCGGAGGAAGAACCAAACCGACTTCTTCGGCGAAACATCTCATAGTAGAATAAATAAGATTGGTCTTATCCGTCGGAATAACCTGTCCCGCCGAGATCCTTTTATCAATATTATTCACACTTTCAATAAAATAATCGCCTTTAATATCGATATCGTCGGTCGAATAAAACTCAACCGTATTATAGAGCGCGAGAGCTATACCGGCGGTATCGAAAAGCGGCCCCATATTCGCCGATGTCGCGGGAACCCTGACTTTAAACATCTGATCCTCCTAAAAAGTTAAAATCAAAAAAAACCATAGAAACGCAAACCAACCGGACTTCCCGGACTTCCCGGACTTCCCGGACTTCAACCGTCAGTCTACGAACAAAAAATAAAAACAATATAAAATCAAAGGACGGAATATCCGTCCTTATATAATTATATTATACAACTACAATCTTCGGACAGCGATCTCGATTGAAGCGTCATATTTCCTTTAAAGCTCTGTCAAGCCAGATCGAAGCTATCTCCATAGCCTGAGCCATATCGTCTTTTTCGGTCTCTTTCACAATTCTGTCTTTAACGTCGCCGTTCAGCTGTAACTGAATCAATATTTTAGACGATTTCTTTAAGTCTTTAACGTTTACACCGGCATAATCAGATTCTTCAATGATTTGCATCATTATAATATATTTATCCGTAACGCTCCCGTAAAAAATGATATTTCCGAAACGAACAAGAGGATGCCCCTTATACATAAGGAACTTATCTTTTTCTTTTTTCGTCATAATTGCTCCTTTCATATCACGAAATCACGAAAACACCACGCGGGGAAATCTTCCGAAAAAATTGCTCAAAAACCGTTGATTGGAAATTTGCCCGCGGAATATATTCGAATACAAGGTTAGTATACCATAGAATAAACCGTTTGTAAAGCGATTTTTGAATAGTTTTCAAAAGCTTTAAATATTTTTTTCGCATATTATTATATCATATATGTAAATATGTAAAAGAGCCTCCCGCGAAAATAACGAAAGGCTCCGATAAAATTAAAATATCTGATTTATGCCTTGCTTTACCATGTTCCCGACATTCATAGCGTCCTTTTTAAGCTTTTTGTATAAATTTTTATCATTGCATAAACAAACCGCGCCCATTAAAGACATTCCGACCACGGCGCCGATAACCATACCTCCGACAAGATGTGTTTTCCTCGGTTTAAAAAACATCATATTTATTACCTCTTTCTTTTTTTTGTTTCGGATAAATTTATCCGTTAGCTTTAATTTTTCACTTGTAATATTTCTTGTAATATTAGTTTA
>CAJFPG010000185.1 GCA_904398665.1 Candidatus Geddesella stercoravicola
ACGTTGATTTTACGGAGGTTTGTATTTGATAAAGGATATTACTCTGGGGCAATTTTTTCCCGGATCTTCTTTTCTTCACAGACTTGATCCGAGAATGAAAATAATTCTTGTAATTTTGTATATCGTGGCTCTTTTTCTTCCGTCTACCGTTGTCGGATATCTTTTAACTATATTGGTAACGGTTTTTTTGATGTTATTGTCAAAGATTCCGATTAAGATGTATCTTCGCGGACTGAGGCCCCTTTTCTTTATAGCTTGTTTTACCGTGATTTTAAATCTTTTTTATACCGGGGGAGACGTTATTTTTTCTTTTTGGATAATAACTATTACAAAACAGGGAATCGTAAACGCGGTGTTTATGCTTACGAGAATAATGATGCTCGTTATCGCCACATCGATGCTTACATATACCACGTCTCCGATAGTTTTGACAAATGGCTTGGAAAGACTGCTTTCTCCTTTGAAAGTGATAAAAGTGCCGGTTCATGATTTCTCGATGATTATGACTATCGCGCTCAGATTTATACCGACACTTCTTGAAGAGACTGAAAAAATAATGTCGGCTCAAAAAGCTCGTGGTGCTGATTTTGAAAGCGGAAGTATTATCAATAGGGCAAGAGCTCTTATTCCGATATTAATACCTCTTTTCCGTTCCGCGATGAATCACGCCGTTGAATTGGCTACGGCGATGGAATGCCGATGCTATTCGGGCGATAATAAAAAAAGAACTCATTTAGTTAAATTTAAGCTCAGGTTTGCCGATTTTGAGGCTCTTATATTTCTTATTGTTTTAATGGTTATATTGATATTTTTAAATAATATAAGAATTTTCGGGGTTTAGTTTGAGGGGATTATATGCAAAATTATCTCGTCTATATTTCTTACGATGGGACAAATTACGCGGGTTATCAACTGCAAAAAAACGCGGTTACTGTCGCCGGCAAACTGATTGAAGCTCTTTCCGCGGTTTTCGGAACTTTTTCGTCTTTTCACGGTTGCAGCCGTACCGATAGTGGCGTGCACGCGAGAGAATTCGCTTTTTCTTTTAAAAGCGAGAAAATTTTAGAAGAAATTTCGGTCGTAAAAGCTCTTAATTTCAATCTCCCTGATGATATTTCCGTCAGACGTTGCGAGTATGTTTCCGATAACTTTCACGCCAGATATGACGTTGTTAGAAAAGAATATATATATTTTTTATATACAGGGAAAACGAGAGATCCTTTTTTAAAAAATTATTCGTTTTTTATTAATAGAGATCTTGATATAGATAAAATGAATCGCGCGGCTCAAAGTCTTGTCGGTACTCATGATTTCTCCGCTTTCTGCGCCTCGGGAGGAAAGATAGAAGATAAAACTCGAACGATTTATTCTGCTTTCTTTGAAAAACAAGAGGAGCTTATCGTTTTCAGAATATGCGGAAACGGATTTTTATATAAAATGGTTAGACTTATAGTCGGGACTTTAATATATGTATCCGATGGGAAAATAGATGAAGATAAAATTACGGAAATGCTCGAATCCAAAATTTTGACTCCCGGATTCGCGGCGCCTTCGAGAGGACTTTTTTTGAATAAGGTGTATTATGAAAACTAAAACTATCAATCATCTTTCAATAGCGAGAAGAGTGATTCTCTGCACGGTAGTTTTATATCTGCTGGTTTTTTTTCTTCTGAACGCCTCTAAAATGTCCGCGGATAACGTGAGAAGACTTTTATATGATTTTGAGTGCGTTTTTAAGGATATTGACGTGAGCGATGTTATTTCTTTCGACGAATCGGATAATAATTCTTTTTCGGCTTTTAAAAACGGGCTTATAACATTGACAAACAGAGGAGTTTCTGTTTATAATGAAAAAAATATTCTTATTTCTTCCTTTCCCGCTGATTATACAAATTCGATTATCGCTACTTCGGGAGACAATATTTTGATTTTTGAACGAGGCAGTATGGATATTTTCAGAGCTAACAGTTTTGAGATAGAAAACGAGATTACTCTTGATGAAAGTATTATAAATGCCGCCGTCGATAATCGAGGCTATTCTTCCGTAATAACCGATTCCTACGGATATAAAGGAAAATTAACGGTATATAATAGAGCCTTTGAGGAGTTGTATTATTTATCTACTACCGCGGCTTATCCTATATATACCGAATTTATGAACGATGATGTTGTTGTTATGATATCAGTTGCTCCTGAAAAAGAAAGTTGTAATATGGTTGTGTCTATGCATAATTTTAAAACGGGAGAAGAAGTGTTATCTTTTACTGAAAAAAACGCCTTTCCTGCTGATGTTCGTAAAAATTCCGACGGAAGCATAGATATTTTGACAGCCGACTCTTTGTATAAATTAACTATTGACAAACTTGAAAAAATAATAGATAATATTGGGGGAGATATTTTTCATTATTCCCTTGGGGAAACTTTCTCTGTTTTTTCTAGATATTCCGATCAATCTAAAAATATTTCAGAAGTAACCGCATACAATAAAAACGGAGAAATTCTTTTTTCTAAAGAGATCGAGAATTTGAAATATACAGCTTGTAATTCAGAATATATCTTTATTTCTTCGGGAAATATTATTTCTGTCGTAGACAGCGGCGGAAATACGGTTTTTGAGGAGACGGAGGATTTTAATATTCAGAAAATCGTTCCCGCGGAAGACGGTGCTTATTTAATAGGTACCGATTCAGCCGTGAAAATTTACGTATAGAATGATTTTATGATAATTTCAGGAAAGGAGTTTGGCGGAAGTATCCGTCTGGTATTATATGGATATAGCGATTTCAACCGGCATTGATTTGTTGCTGATAGCGGTTTTTGTCATAGCGATTCTTTTGGCCGCGAGAAAGGGATTGGTTAGAGGCATTATTGGTCTTATAGGAAACGTTGTGGCCGTTGTCGTTGCTTTTATGTTTTCCGGTTCTCTCGGTTCTTATATAAATAGTAATTTTTTATATCAACCTATGCGGCAGTGGGTGATAAATATGCTCTCTCCGACTTCGGGGGGAACTACCGCGTCGATATCCGATTTGAATTTCGACGAACTTTTTTCCGATATGCCGCAATTTTTTTCCGAGATATTAAAACATCTCGGACTTAATTCTTCTCAACTGGCGGAAAGTTATTCTTCAATGAAGGTCAACGGCGTAGAAGAGGCGAAATCCGCCGTTATAGATATGATGGTTTCTCCAATGGCCGATATCTGCGGTAGAGTAATCGCGTTTGTGGTTATTTTTATTCTCGCTCTTATAGCTATAAATATAATTGTGTGGCTTCTTGATTTTGTCGTTGAGCTTCCTATCCTTCGTCAAATAAATAAAATCGGTGGGATTGTTCTCGGGGCAATAAACGGAATTCTGTTTGTTTTTATTCTCGCGGGGGTCATAAATATTTCAATAGGTTATATAATGAACGACAGAACGGCGGAGGAAATAGATAAGATTGAGGAAAGTACGGTGATTTATAAAACGGTTAATTCGATAAATCCTGTCAGGATGATTTTTGACAGTTGGCAATCATGAATTTGGGTGTGGGGTAGATAAATGAGAATAACGATTCCTAATGTTCTTTCAATAATAAGAATTATTCTCTCGGTTGTTTTTTGTATTATATATTTTAGACCCGGTATGCTGATAGCGGCTCTCGCGGTGATTGTTCTTTCCGGAATTACCGATTTGTTGGACGGATATATAGCGAGAAAATACAATCAGATTTCCGAACTCGGAAAAATTCTTGACCCGATTTCGGACAAGCTTTTTCAGGTTTCTACCGTTATTTGTTTCGTTGTGAGCGGAGCTGTTCCTTACTGGGCGGTTATTGTTGTTGTTATAAAAGAGCTTGTTATGCTTATAGGAGCTCTTGTTTATTATAATCACAGTGAAGTCGTTATCGCGGCTAAGTGGTATGGGAAGTTAGCGTCAACTTTGTTCTTCATAAGTTTTTTAGTGGTGTTTTTCTTCCAGATAATGGAAAATTCTCTTGATGTTTCTCCTTTTGCCCATACCGTTATAAACATATCTTTTCTCGTGACCTTGGCGGTGTCTCTTTTTGCTACCGTTAACTATATAGTTCTTGCGGGAAGAACTTATTTTAAAAATAAAAACGATAAATCGTGTGAAATTGAAAAAACAAACGGAATAGAAAAAGAGCAAAAAACAGAGGAATAGAAAAAGAAAAAAAGAAAAAAAGAAAAAGAAAAAAACAACCGACTAATTTTATTTCAATATTTTTAACATTAAGAAAGAGATTTTATTATGAATATGCAGCGATGTTCAAGATGTAAAAAACATTTTGCCGTAGTTTTTGTTACAAAATTTGAAGGAGAGAAAGTTACTAATGAGGGGCTTTGTCTCAAATGCGCAAAGGAACTCGGGATAAAACCGGCCAATATTCCTATCGACTCAATAGATGTTTCAGACGAGGCTTTGGAGGAAATAGATTCCAAATTTGAGTCTATGATGGAGATGATGGACGATATAAATCTTAATGAAATAAATCCTGACGATCCTAATTTCGGCGGTGGTTTTGATTTCCTTAAAAACTTAATGCCTTCGGCGGAACCCAGATCTGAAAATGCCATCGAAAAAGTTCCGGATAAAAATCGGGATTCTGTTGGAAAAGGGCCTGAAAAGAAAAGCCGAAAAAAAGACAGACCTCAAACTCGGATGCTTGATAATTATTGTACCAACCTTACCGCAAAAGCCAGAGACGGAAAGTTGGACGCGGTTATCGGTAGAGAAAAAGAAATTTTGCGCGCGATGCAGATTTTAACCCGTAGGAATAAAAACAATCCCTGTTTGATAGGAGAGCCCGGAGTTGGGAAAACCGCTATCGCGGAAGGAATAGCTCAAAGAATAATAAAAGGAGACGTCCCCGCTAAAATTGCTGAAAAAGAAATTTATTTGCTTGATCTTATGGCTTTGGTCGCCGGAACAAGTTTTCGGGGACAGTTTGAAAGTCGTGTGAAGGGGCTTATTGACGAGGTTAAAAAACTCGGAAACGTGATTTTGGTTATCGACGAAGTTCATAATCTTGTGGGAACCGGAGACTCAGAGGGGACAATGTCAGCCGCTAATATGATGAAACCGGCGCTTTCCCGAGGCGAAATTCAGGTTATTGGAGCGACTACTCTTACCGAATATAGAAAATATATAGAAAAGGATTCAGCCCTTGAACGAAGATTTCAACCGATAATTGTAGAGGAGCCGTCAATATCCGAGGCTTCTGAAATGTTGATGGGAATAAAGGGCTATTATGAAAATTTCCACAGAATTAAAATCCCGTCTTTGTTGATCGATCGCGCCGTTGAACTTTCGGAAAGATATGTTACCGATCGTTATCTTCCGGACAAAGCTATTGATCTTATAGACGAGGCGTGTTCAAACGCGGTTCTTCGCCATCCTGTCTATAACGAGTATTTCAATACCGAAAAATCGTTAAATGAGATTCAGGCTCAAATTTCTGAGATTGAGGAAAAGCCAGAGCTTGAAGAGGCGGATTATCAGCTTATAACTCAGTTGAAGTCTGACGCCATGCGACTTTCCGTGAGATTGGACGAACTCGGGAAAAAAATAGATAAGATTTCTATTACTATTGACGATCTTGCTTATGTAATAGAGCTTTGGACGGGAATTCCGGCGACAAAAATTAGGCAGGATGAAAATAATAAACTTATGAATCTTGAAACCGAACTGAAAGAGAGAATAGTCGGTCAGGATAAGGCGGTAGAAGAAATTGCGAAAGGCGTGAGACGCGGCAGAGTCGGATTGATACCTCGAAAACGTCCGGTTTCATTTATTTTCGCCGGTCCGACGGGAGTTGGAAAAACGGAGCTTGTGAAGGTTTTGGCAAATAAACTTTTTGATTCTCCAGAAACTCTCATTCGTCTTGACATGAGCGAGTATATGGAGAAACATTCTGTTTCTAAAATTATCGGAGCTCCTCCCGGTTACGTTGGATATGACGACGCGGGGCAGCTTACAGAGAAGATAAGAAGAAAACCGTATTCTGTTGTTTTGTTTGATGAAATAGAAAAAGCTCATCCTGATGTTCTTAATATTCTCTTACAGATACTGGACGACGGTCGTATTACCGACGCGAGAGGAAAAACCGTATCTTTTGAACATACGTTGATAGTCATGACTTCTAACGCCGGCTCTAATACAAGAGTTGCGTCGGCGGGATTTGGAAAATCAGATTATGAAATAACCGAGGAAAAAGTTAAGAAGGCGTTATCCGAATTTTTGAGACCGGAATTTTTGAATCGGGTTGACGAGATTATTATTTTCCGTCCTTTGCCGAAAGAACTTTTCAAAGATATCGTTAGAATTTATGTCGAGGATTTGAGAAAAGCGCTTTTGAAAAAAGAGATAACGTTTATTTATGATGACGATGTTTTGGCGCTTTTAGCGGAAAAATCTTATAGCGCTCAGTATGGCGCGAGAAATTGCCGCAGAGTTATACAGCGTGAGATTGAAGATCGGGCGGTAACCGCTATTTGCGAAAGAACAGAACCCGTTAATACCATAACGGCGAAAGCGGAAAACGGGGAGATTATATTAGATATAAAATAAACAAATTTCTCCTTTCGTATCTAGATACGAAAGGAGAAATTTATAGAATTTGAGAAGAGGAGAATACATGACTGAGATAATTTTTATAAGGCACGCTCAGGCGGAGGGTAACGCCGCGAGAGTGATGCATGGATATTATAATTCTCGACTGACTCTTTTAGGACATCGTCAAGCTGACGCCACGGGGAAATTTCTCGCCGAAACGCCCATAAATATAATATATTCCAGCGATTTGACTCGTACATATATGACCGCCTTGCATGTCGCCGCGTATCAAGGCTGCGACGTGATAAAGGATGCCGGTTTACGTGAAAATTTCGCGGGAGATTGGGAGAATAAGTCTTTTGCGGAATTGGAGTCCAAATTTCACGATGAATATTACTCTTGGAGAAGAGACACGGGCAATTTTATTTTTCCGAACGGAGAAAGCGTTCGGGAAATGACAGAAAGAGTTGGGAGCGCGGTCAAGAAAATCGCGGAGGCAAACGACGGTCGACGAATAGCGGTCGTATCCCACGCGACGCCGATAAGAAGTCTTAGATGTTATTTTGAGCGTTTGCCGATGTCAGAGATGAAAAATCATGAGTGGCCCACGAACGCTTCCGTATCTTTCGGTATTTATGAGAACGGAAAACTCACTTTCAGCTCTTACAGCGAGGATTATTTTTTATCTGATATTGTTTGATTTTTAACACGCCATATTCGTTATTAAATCGAAAAAGGCGTGTTTTTTATTGTTCAGTATATCTCTTGTGGGTTGTTTTATTTTTTTTATTGAAAATATGAGTTTTTGTCGCTAGTTATTATATTTAATATAATTTTATTATGTTTTTCTTAAAATAGATGGTTTTTGCACTTGATTTTTGGAAAGAAATAGGTTATAATATACTAAATGTTTGAGAGAATTTCTCGTCGGAGACTGTTTATTATGAGGAATGTCGGGATAATCGCTGAATATAACCCTTTTCATCAGGGGCATCTTTATCAAATAAATAAGCTCAGGGAGCTCGGTGCGGAGACGATTACCGTTTGTATGAGCGGAAATTTTGTTCAGAGGTCGGTTCCTGCGATTCTTGAAAAACATGAGAGGGCCGCGACGGCGGTCATGTCGGGAGTTGATTTGGTAATTGAACTTCCCGTTCGATACAGTATCGCTTCCGCTAGAGATTTTGCTTTTGGCGGCGTTTATTTGTTGGATAAAACCGGTTTTGTCGATACCTTGTGCTTTGGATCTGAGACCGACGATATAGCTTTAATAACGTCTTCTTTTTCGTATTTTGATAAGGCGGAAAAAGAAGGTATTATAAAAAAATATTTGAATACAGGCGTTTCTTTCGCCAAAGCGAGAGATATGGCGCTTTTAGAACTTAAAAGTCCTTTTGTCCCAAGAAATCCCAATGATATTTTGGCTTTTGAGTATCTTTTGGCTATTAGAAAACTAAAATCAAAAATTTGCCCTTTTTCAGTTAGAAGACTTGGAAATTATCATGATGATAATACCGTTTTGTCGGCGACCGGCATTAGAAAGAAAATCGAAAACGGAACTATTTCGGAAAGCGATCTGCCTCCCGCTTCTTTTTCGTCTCTTTCAAGAGCGTTAGAAAACGGGGAAATTCCGTCTCATGAAAAGTTTGAGGTCGCTACGCTTGCCTTTCTGAAAAGAGAGGCTTTTTACGGAAACATTGATTGTCGAGGGTTTTACGCTTTGTCGGAGGGATTGGGAAACCGTATTTTGAAATATTCTCTTTTTTCTTCTTCTTTGTTAGAACTTTATGAAAAAGCTAAAACGAAAAGATATGCGATGTCCGCTGTGAGAAGAGGCGTTGTTTCTATTCTTTTCGGAATAGAAAAAAAATTATCTCTTCCGTCTTATTTTCACATTCTCGCTTTTAATTCGAAAGGACGAGCTTTACTAAAAAAACTGAAAGAGACTACCTTGCCGATATATCATTCGCTTCCGGCGAAAGACGGTAAGTTTTTTACCAACGATATGAGGTCGGATGTCTTTGCTGACGATTTATATTCCCTTTGTCTTGCTAGTCCCGGTAGAAGCGGAATGTCTTTTACGGAAAAAAGCGTTATTGTTTGAGCGCGTAATAAAATAATGAGGTGTTTTTTATGGTAAGTTATCAAGAGATAAGTTATAAAAATTACGGAAAATGTTTAGAAATTTCTAACGGCGCAATCGATCTGCTGGTTACTCTCGACGTGGGGCCGAGAATAATTCGTTTCGGTTTTTGCGGCAAAGAAAATATGCTGTTTGAGGATATTGACAGAGAGCAAAATTATAATAAAGAAGATATGAGGGCTATTTACGGTCAGGATAAAACATGGTATCTTTACGGAGGGCATCGACTTTGGATTAGTCCTGAATACGCCGATACATATTATCCCGACAATACCCCCATCGCATATGAGAAGATAAAGAACGGCGCTGTTTTTGTCAGTCCCGAACAAGCGGTTACCGGTTTACAATTTACGATAACAGTTGAGATAATCGGAGACTCCGAAGTCAAAATATCTCATTTTGTCGCTAATAATTCTGGGGATAGTCAAGATTTCGCTCTTTGGGCTTTGACAGTCTTAGATAAAGGGGGCGTGGAAATTATAAAGATGAACGATAATGACACTGAGCTTCTTCCGAACAGAAAAATTACGGCTTGGCCTTATACTAATTTTGCGGACGATAGATTATTTATGGGTAAAAAATTTGTTTCATTACGACAAATCCCGGGGCGTGACGAAAGTTTTAAACTTGGATTTGACTTGAATTATGCTACCGCGGCGTATGTGAATCACGGGGCGATGTTTGTTAAAAAATACACACATTACGAAAACGCCGAATATCCCGACGGGGGTTGCTCGTTCGAGACTTTTACGAATAAAATTTTTCTCGAGTGCGAGACTCTCGGGGAATTAGGACCGAAACCGGACGGTTCTGTCACATGCCATGTTGAGACTTGGAAGCTTTTTAACGGAGTGACTTTAAACGATCCGAGAGACGAAAATGAAATAGAATCCGTTTGGAATAAAATTGATTTCTAAGCGTTTGTTTTGGTCTTGAAAAAAAATTTTAAAATATTTATTATAAAATTGTAATTATTCTATTTTATTATTTCTATCATTTAATGTTATTTTGCTCTGTTTTATATTATTGCGTTATCATATTTATTTCGATTTGTTTTTGAATTTAGCTAATCGGTTATTTTATTTAATTTTTATAACTATTGTTATAAATTATTTTATTATACTTTACTTGATATATTTTACTTAATATATTTTATATATTTATTATTTTTGTTTAGGGGTAATTGGGTTTTATGGAAAAAAAATTGAAATATAAGAGGATTATAATAAAACTCAGCGGAGAAGCTATCGGAGGTACGGAGCAAGTTGTTGAAAAGGACGGTCGAATAAAAACGATTTCCAAATTCGGAGTCGATTTCGAGCTTGCCCTCAGAGTTTGTAAAAATATTGGAGATTGCTATAATCTCGGTTGCGAGATTGCCGTTGTTATAGGAGGCGGAAATATATGGAGAGGCAAAAACAGCGGCGGTAAAATGCACGGCTCTAACGCTGACAATATGGGGATGCTCGCGACGACGATAAATTCGGTCGCGATTCACGATTGTTTTGAGACCTTGGGCGTTCCGTCAGTGATAATGACCGCCACGCCGATGCCTAAGATAGGGGATTTATTTGTCGCGGAAAAAGCGGTCGAACATATGAAAGAGAAGAAAATTGTCATTATTTGCGGCGGGACCGGAAATCCGTTTTTTACAACGGATACTGCGGTAATGCTTCGGGCGGCGGAGCTCGGCGTTGATCTCGCGATTTTG
>CAJFPG010000186.1 GCA_904398665.1 Candidatus Geddesella stercoravicola
AGGTTCCCGTTATAGTAACGGAATATCCCGGGCCGGTTTGCGGAATGATACCAAATAAAACGGGGCTTACAATCCCGATCGGGGACCCCGAAAAAATAATCGAAGCGATAACAACGCTCTTGGAGGACAAAGAAAAACGTCGTCTTTTCGGCAAAGCGGGAAGAGAATATGCCGTAAACAGTTTCAACAAAACCGAATTCACAAAAAAATATATGGCAAACAGAAAGAAACTTCTAGGAATTTAAACTTACATAATTAACACGACAATTTTCTATAAATAAAAACCTCTGATTTTAATATTTTTAACCTCCTTCCGCGACGAGTGATAAAGCGCTCGAATTTAAATATTATCTTCTTATTACATCGTTTTTCGGACAAACGCTAATATTAATTTGAATAAAAAAAACTCTTTATAAAATTAATGAAACAAAAGCCTCAAAACGACACAATAACAACAAAAAACGAAAAAAAAGAACCAATAAAATATGTATATCAAAATAAGATTAAAACTATTATTCCAAAACCGCAAAAGCTCTTCCTCAATAAAAGGAAGAGCTTTTTTCTATTTTAATTGACGTTTATATATCAAAACGTTTTTTCTGAGAAATTAAAACTACAAGAGCCGTCAAGCTCAAAACCGTCATTATCGGCCAGAAAAATCGCCCGATTCCGCCATCATTAGTAGGAGGAGAGACAGGAGGAGTATAATCGTAAGTATTCTCGAACGATACCAAAGCATCCTCAACAATTTCCCCGTTTACTCTTGTCTCCGCCGTAAGTATGTTATTCGCCTCATCAAGCAAGATCGTAACGCTTATCTGATAAGACGTATCGTCATAAATAATGTTTTCTCTACCGTCGTTAGTTTCTGTCAGAGTATAAACATAAGTTTTTCCTATGTCATCCGGAGTAAAAGTAAGTTCAAACGCGGCATTGCCGTTTTCGTCAGATTTTTCACTAAGTTCAGCTCCCATATCAGATGAAACAAGCGTGAACTCAAAGTTTTCCGGACCGATTGACTGTGTCCCGATATTCGAAATATTTTTGTCAACAAAAATATTTACGGACAAATCATCAGGAAATTCTTCCGGAACAAAAGTATTATTAAAGACCACCGTCACATTATAAACACCGTCGGTTTCCGTCACGTCTGAGTTTCTAAGAGCCGCTACATCTTGAATTTCAAGCTTTCCGTCCATATCGGCGTCTCCGACAGTCACGCTGAAATATTTTATGGTCTTATCATAAGACATTTCATCGTCAGTACCGACTTCTTCTGACAATCGAAAGACATAAGTTCCGATATTTTCAAATTCAAGAGAATTCAATTTTTCTGAAAAGTCAAATCTATTAAAATTCTCATTCTCAGAATCGTAAGTCACGGTTTCGGTTCCGACAGATATCCATTCGCCGTTTTCAGCCTCATATTCAAGAAGGAACGAAAAAGAATCTCCCTCTCTCCATTCTCGACCTTCGAGAACTTTTTCTCCGGTAAGAGTCACATTTGAAAGGTTTACACTGCCGGGAGTGTAGATATTAACAAAATTCACAGACGCGGCGGCTTCTGAAGATATAACAACGCTCTGAGTTCCCTCCCCGTCTTTTACCGAGAACCCGGCTTTGTTTTGAAGTTCAGTCACTTTCACCTCGGTTCCCTCGTCGATATTTTCAACCCCGAAAGAGTCTTCGGGTCTTACGGAGACAGAAAATTTCCCGTCAGAATCAGCCTTTTTATCCCCCTCAGTCGTATTAAAAACATAATTCGCATATTCGGGACCGAAATCAAGCTCAAAGTCAAATTCAATCCTTTCGGGGATATCGTACATGGCCCCGAAAGGATGCTCAACTGTCTTGGTAATCAACAATCCGTTGACAAAACTCTCAAACGGTTTGAAAGTATTTATCAAAGATTGAGTTGAAGTCACTATATACCCAAAAGTTGACTGAGCGGAAATAACGAATATCAATAAACACGAAACAACCATAGCCAACCATTTAACACGATTTTTTCTCATATCCCAACTTTTCCTTTCCGAAACAGTTTCGGCAATTAAAAGGCGTAAAATATATTCTTAATTACATCCCGCCATTTGTCTGAAATATATAAATCATAATTTATTTTTATCTTTTATAAAACCGATTATTATTAACGCAACTCCAATTATCGCTATTGGAATATATACATAATTAGGTAGTTTGTATACAAATCTATCAATTCCTGTTAAAATAATATAAATTATTATACCTAAACTAATAAACTAGCTTCTTTCCTTCATTTTTTCGTCACTTTCAAATTATCCATTAAGCTTAAAAACAAAACTAAGAAAACAAAATATTAAAATTTCAAAAAAATTTATACTTATAAATTATGTTATTATAATTGTTTTTGGCGAATTATTATTGTTTTTGCTCAGGGACTATTTTTTGAGGCGATATACGCGATTATAAAAAGATAAACATTCCGGAGTTTAGAGCGAATTCGTTTTATTGTGTTTATAGGTTGTTTGTAAATAATTGTTTCTTAAAAATTCATTTATTATTTTGTCAATTAATCCAAATTAACAAAAAGAGAAAAAGGGCGTCAATTTATATATCCGATACACAAATTAAAAATTTGCGATTTATATTTATGCAATAAATCCCTATAACACGTAAAATAATAAACAATCTCAACAAAAAAAGACTCTCTATAAATCTCTATAAAATATCTGCCAAACCGTTATATAAAAAAACAAAGCTACAAAGTTTGACTGCCCAAAATTCAACCGACAAAATAAAAATCTTTATTATTTCAGCGTCAATATTTATATAAAGCCTTTCCAAAATACAATTTTTCACACGCTATTTAAAATTGAACTTCAAAATAAAATCAAATGAAAAAAACCTTTGAACGAAAGATTTACGGCTAAACCATAATATAACGGGGAAACCCAAACAAACGCTTGTTCAGATAAAAAGAAAATTTTAGAATATTCTTTCTTTGCGGAAATATCGAAACTATGACTCCCCCGCTCTATTTTAATTCGACAACTCGTTTAAATCATCCGTTATAGCATAATACAATCGTTGACTTTATCAAAACAGTAATCACCCATTAATAGTACCCAAATATCCGTAACACCGGAAATTTCCACCAAAGAATTAATAAATTCCGAATTAAGAGAAAGGTTTACGAAGCAGTAAAAGCACGTTGCTTGAACCGGCTGAACATAAACAGAAATAACAATTATCTGCAAAAAACTATTATCAATAGCTGTTTTAACACAGTTTTCGATGAAAGTCCAAGTATCAATATTTTTTATAATTTGGCATTTTTTAATAATTGGCAAAGCTATCCAAGTAAAACCCGTATAAACCGTTAAGCGAATCAAACGGAAAAGCAAACCACTATATGTAAACTGTAAACACGTAAATATATTATAACTCTTCGTCGATATAGACAATAACGACGCCGTTATATTGTCATAAAAGTAAGCAAAATTCCGGGAATCCACAACGCTATTATAAATACCGTTTCCCCGTTATATCAAAACAACTACAAAAATTCCAATAAAGAGGAACGACTGACGACTTGGTATCGTTTAAACGGAACAAAACGACGACAACAATCATAATAGACGATAACAATCCTAAAATATAGAGTTGCTTCTTCTGGTATTCTCAACACAAACTGTTATTTTATAGATATAATTTTCAGTAACAAGAATTCTTATATATTTATCTTTTTCACAATAAGACGAATCCACTAATCAGAAGAAGAAACTTTCCATTATCAAAATCTTTAATAATGGATTCGTTATCGTTTCGTTACGACTCGAAAAGTTCAATCTCTGTATTTCCGATACATTACATTTACTTTGCTCTTACTGTCGGGGAAATAAGGGAAAGGAAGCCCTATTGCCAAAATCGCGACCAAAGAAAAACATAAATCGGCAGACATACATTTATATTTCTTTTCAGTAATTAAAAGTTAATATTTTCTTAATTACTTTATTAATAAATAAATGTATTTTTATTCAACAAGAGCCCATGCATCAGACGCGGATTCAATATTAGCCCTTTGAACCGCAAACGCGGTAATCGTCAAAGTCGGAAGCGTTTCTTCCGTAAGAGAATTCAACATCTGCTTTGTAACGTCCTCTTTGACAGTCACAATATTGTCTTTAATAACCCCGAATTGCTGTTCTTCGGAAAGTTTTGTCACCTCTTGGTAATAAACATTTTCCTCTCCGTCGAGCAAAATCCATCCGTCAGCGATATCATATGTCATAAAATCATCAAAATTCGCGGATTTATTCAACTGAACGAAAAGCCAATTAGACTCGCTGCCCGCCTGAACAGTAACAACCGGATCTTTCGCGACAGCTTCTCCGGGAACCATGATATACTCATTCGTATTTAAATCCCCGTCGTTATCTCCCGTATCGGTTTCAGATAAAGTAATATTAATATCGCCATATGTAAAAGTATTTTTTATCGGCTCTGTCTGATCTACAAGCCAAGCCACGGTGCCTCCGACAGCAAAGCAGCAAATAACGGAGACGGAAAAAAGCGCGATAAAAAACCTCTTTCCAAAACGACGCTTTCTCGCATTATCAAAAACAGTTCTCTTTGTGTTTTTATTTTTCATTTTGCATCCCTTTCCTGTGGTTTATTTATTTTAATAAAAAATCTCTTATTATATAAATATATTATAAATTTAATCTTAAATCAATTATAAAAACTACGCTCAGAGAGAAAAAACAAAGAAAATTAAACTGATAAATAAAATAAAAAAAACGAAATAAAATTAAAATAAAACCTGAATATGTACTTTATACAATATACAATTTTCAAAATCGAAGAATAATCATTTGTCCACTTGAGAAATAAAAGCATCTAACGCGAAAATCTACTCTAAAAACTCGTCTTTTGAACAGTATTTGTTTCTACGATTATTTCAAGGACTGAAAGGCTTGAAAGATGGCGGGCATAAAATTCGAAAAAGTAAAATAAAAAGAATAAAGGTTTCAATATTTTCCAAACGTTCTTCCGACAATACGTTATATTTAAACTCATTATAATCATATTCATCTCAGAGTTCCTCATTTGCCGGAATACGCCAAAATAAGCGAGGTTTATGAAAATAAACGTAAGAAATATAAACTTTAAAAAGCGAACACGAAATCAATGTCGTTGATTTTATTAACAGCCAAATAGTCTTATTATATAAACCTCATGTTACTTGCCGTCAAAAAAAATATTACGGTTAGCCCTTTTATATAGGTCTGTTATATAAGTCTGACTAGGGATAAAATATATTCATTTTTCTTTATTTTATCTGTTCCCAGAATAGCTTGTCCGGTTATACGTCTGAAGTATCAAGATTCTCGTCAAGCGATATTAAAGCTTCCTTGGCAAAACGTTTATCACATCGTCATAATTCATAAGAACTCAACTGTCCGCTTACGAAAAATATAATAAACAATCAAAGATCAAAATAAGAATTTTAGATTACTTTTTTCATTCCAAATTCTCTACTTTTGTTTAATTACTATTTTTTAATAATTTATAAATTCATAAAATTATTTAGTATTATTTCTTTTACTCATTTTCCAAATTATAAATCACATTTTTTATTATAAAAATCAATTACTATTTTTATAACTATTTGAATTAATGCAAATAGTTAAATTTCTAAAACCGTTCGCTCAAATATTGTTTTTGTTTTTCCGAGTTATTTGTCCGCCAATAAGATAATCGGATATAATAACATATAAAATTATTATTACACTTACGACCAAAGCTATATACCGACCGGGAGGATTCTGTATAAATTGAGCTAAATAACCGAGATACGGAATCGTAAACACTGGGATGCCGATAATATTATCAGGCTTGACAAGAATCCCGTCAGCCACATTATTAGCGTCTCCCTTTGTCCGAAAGCAAACGCTGTCCGAATTCTCCGAATCGAAAACAATGTCAACTATACGATGAGTCACCGTCAAAGATTCATTCACACGATATGTAATAACATCATTTTTCCTTAAAGTTAAAGGATCAATTTCTTTGACATAAATCAACGCTCCCGTAGGATAAGACGGCTCCATAGACCCAGACATAACGGTGTATACCCGCAGACCAAATAATCTCACTCCGACCAGTAAAATTACTAAAATAATAAGAATACATACCAAAACCGAACTGGATATTTTAAGCGTATTTTTCAACCATCGTCTCATATCGCAAAAGTCTATCCTTTCCGAAAAACAAATACTTGCGACGGTAAAAAAACAAAAGGAAATAAAAAAGCAAAAATTCTTCTCATTTTCTCCCGTAATCACAATTTTATAATAATTACGATTACATAAAACCGGAATGGAAATATCCTCAAAAATCTTATTTATATCTTATAAAGGGAATAATTGAAAGCAATAAACGACGTTTTTTTTCAAGCCAATATTCCCGTTCCTCACCGTCAGTGCGTTTTATTTCGTTATTCAAATAACGAAGCTCTCCCTGAAAGTCATTAAGCCATCTTATAAATAAAGCGACAAGAACAATCAAAAAAAGACAGCCGACTATTATA